>JAFQKQ010000117.1 GCA_017396845.1 Clostridia bacterium | reverse complement strand
GCGGCGGATGATGAGGATTTGTACGAAGAGATCATCAATACCGTCGGTGAGCTTTGCTTCAAAACCGCGGAATACGCGCTTACGAGCGGACTTAAGTTTGATTACGGCCATTTCTGGGAAGACATCTGCTTCAAATCCGGTCCGCTGATCAGACCCGAATTGTTCAAAGAGCTTGTCGCGCCGTGGTATAAGAAGATCACTTCGCTTCTCAACAGTCACGGCATTGATATCGTGTCTGTAGATTGTGACGGATTGATCGACAAATTGGTTCCCGTTTGGCTGGAAAGCGGCGTAAATACCATGTTCCCCATTGAGGTCGGAACGTGGCATGCTTCCTTCGACAAGTGGCGCGCGCTTTACGGGAAGAGCCTGCGCGGCGTTGGCGGCATGGACAAGCGCGTGTTTGCGCAGGACAAGGCGGCGGTGGACCGCGAAATTGAACGCCTGAAGCCCATTGTGGATCTTGGCGGCTATATTCCCTGCCCCGACCACAGAATCGCGCCCGACGCGAAATGGGAGCTGGTTCAGTATTACTGCGAACAGTTCAGAAAGGCGTTCGGAGGATAATATCCAAAATCAGCCGGCGTAAACAAAAACCGCTTTCAGGCATGTGCCTGAAAGCGGTTTTTGCTGCGATGGAAAGAAATAACAGAATTAAGTTCCGAGGGAACACAGTTTACTGAGCCTCAAGAAGCCTGTATCTGTATACGGTGCGGGTGGATACTTCAAGGTTATCGGCTTTTACGATTTCTTCGTCCTGCCAGGGAGTGGGATCGCCGAAAACGTTGCGGCGTTCCGTGTCGCGGCTTGCGGTTTCCGAAACATAGCTGTCCTGCCAGCGGCTCCAGCTGCCGTATACTTTTTTCGTTTCCACCTGAACCGTGGAGGAGGCGGAAACGGCGGTTGTGCTCCAATCGCTCCAGCTGCTCCACTGCTCATGAGTATAGCGAAGCGTTTTGGTGCGGGAGCGGTAGAGCGTTACGGTTTCGGGAACGCTTGCAGTGGTTATGCTTTCGTTGTAATAGATGCCGGAATACTGCGCGCGTCCGTCCACGTATTTTTCTATGGCAAGGGGAGTGGAGGAGGAAGTATACTGCCACGAACCGGAGCCGCTCTTACAATAGGCGGCGCCTGCGACGCTTGTGTAGGAGTAGAACCAGGCGTTATGAGAGGTGTTGTAGTATTTATAGCGGCTGTAATTATAGGTTTTGACTTCCTTATAGACGGTATCGGTCTTCTTTTCAACCTCAAGCGATGCGTTGGCGGTAACCGCGGTCCGGCTCCAATTGCTCCATGCGCCGTATTCGTAGAAAGAACCGGTGTTTGTCCAACCGGAGTGTGAAGGAACGGTAGAGGTGATTTTTGAAAGCGTGCGCTTTCTGTACTGCGTGGTTATGGAACGGTAGCGGTACTGTCTCTGCTTGGTGCGGGAGCTGTACTGGGTTTTTTCTTCGATTTCATAAAGGTCTTTGGTGATTTCCTTGGGCAGTACATCCGTCCATTCGGACCAGCCCGTGTCCGAAACCGCTTCTGCGGGCGTTGCGGGAGCGGCGGGAACGGGAGCGGGTTCCGCTTCGGATGCGGTTGTTTCGATGGGCTCAGACCCGGTTGCCTCGATGGGTTCCGACTCGGAGGCGGGCTTTGCAATTTCGGAAGGAATGTAGGATTCCAGCATCAAAAGACACATTGCGGCAAGAGACGCGCTGTCCTGATAGCTGGTTTCGGCAAGCTCCGAGAAAATAGCGTAGGCGTTTCGGTAGCCTTCCTCGGTATCGGTAATAAAATATTCGATGGCCTTATCGTATTTCTCGGCAAATTCGGTATCCATGAGAAGGGTGAGACGCGCAAAAGCATCCATGAAGGAGGGGCACTGCCCGTAATATGCAAGCGCCTGACCCGGTTCACCCATGCTTTCCGCCTGACGTCCGAGAGCGTAGGCTTCCAGCTCGTCCACGGTTCCGAAGACCTCGCTTGCTTCAAGAAGCTCTAAAAATTCCGTATTCAGACGGAGGGTTTCAAGGCGCAGAAACACCTGTCCGTACTCTTCTTCTTCAATATCCTGAAGGATTTTTACATACAATGCGAAGCATGAGCTCATTTTGTAGGAACTGAGCATGCTGAACTGCAGAAACAGATCCTTAAGCGGCATGGATTCTTCGCCGTACAGATGATTTTCAAGCTCTGAAAGAAGCGCGTCGTAGCGCTCGGCTTTGGAGAGAACGGCGGCTTGAGCGGGCGCTGCGCCGATGAATATTGTTATGAAAACAAGGAGTGCGCACAAGGATTTTCTGAGCATATCAAATCTCCTCCGGAAAATGGTTCACATTTAATTATATAACACATAACAAAAAATGTAAAGCAAAATTGAGGGCGCATGCCATTAAGAAGCATGCGCCCCAAGAAATTTACGGATTAATCGTCATAGCGGTTTTTTCTTTTGCGTGAGTATTTGCTGATTTCCTTCATGAAGGAACGTTTTTTCTGAAGGAATTCGGCTTTGCTTTCCGCATAATGCGCTTCCGACTGAAGGGACAGATAGCTTTTGAAGCGTTTTTCGCTCAGCTCGCCGTTTTCGATAGCCTTCTGAATGGCGCAGCCGGGTTCGCGTGTATGACTGCAGTCGGAAAAACGGCATTTTCCGAGAAATCTTTCGACATCCGGAAAGGCAAGGTCGATTCCGTCGGTAATACCTGTCATGCCGAGCTGACGCATGCCGGGCGTGTCAATCAGCATCGCACCGTTTTTGAGCATGAAAAGCTCCCTGTGCGTGGTTGTGTGCCGCCCCTTGTCGTCATCCTCTCGGACGGAGTTTACTTTCATGACCTCTTCCCCCATAAGGAAATTGACAAGGCTGGATTTGCCGACGCCGGATGAACCGAGGATTACAACGGTTTTCCCGGGCGTGAGATAGGGAGAGAGGGAATCAAGGCCGAAGCCGGTTTTTACGCTCAATGCGTGTGCGGGCACATCGGGAGCGACGGAAATGACGGACGACAGAAAGGGAGAAGGATTTTCGGCAAGGTCCGCCTTGGTAAGAAGAATGACCGGCTGAGCGCCCGATTCACGGGCGAGGGCAAGATATCTTTCGAGCCGTCTCGCATTAAAATCATGATTCATCGACTGAGCAATGAAAACATAGTCGAAATTGGCGCAGACGGCCTGAGGAAGCTTGTTCGGATCGGGATCGCTTCTTGAAAAGAAGGTTTTTCTCTCAAGAGTTTGAACGATCCGGCTGTCGCCTGCGGGATTGAAGTCGATGAGAACAAAATCGCCGACGGTCGGAAGGGGCTGAGAATCCGCTTTGTAAG
>JAFQKQ010000116.1 GCA_017396845.1 Clostridia bacterium | reverse complement strand
TTCCATCAGGAAGCAGGAGGAAACGGTCTTGATGCCGGGCTTGCACTTGATGATCTGAAGCGCGGGGCGCAGCATGTCGCCGGTGGAGTGGATGGCGCCGGATACGAGGCCGTCGGCGTCGCCCATCTTGACCATCATTACGCCGTAGAACATGGGATCGGCAACCTTCTTGGCAGCCTCTTCTTCGGTCATGCCCTTGGCCTTGCGGATCTCATAAAGAGCGTTTGCGTAGGCGGCGGCTTTTTCGCTGGTGGCGGGATTTACGATTTCGATGCCGCACAGGCAGGTGTCGGTTTCGGCTGCAACAGCCTTGACCTTCTCGGGATCGCCGAGAACGGTGATCTTTGCAATGCCGGCCTTGACGATTTTCGCGGCGGCCTGAATGTTTCTGGTCTCTTCGCCTTCGGGCAGAACGATGTGCTTCACGTTTGCCTTCGCTTTGGCCATGATTTTGTCGATGATTGCCATATCCGTATCCTCCAAACTATAATAGATCGAATGGATATGCGGGTTTGTCCGCATTTCATATCAGTATATATTATATACCATTTTTGCACATTTGGCAAATCTCTTTCGTATGTTTTGCGGCATAAGATGGTTAATTTCGGATTGAAGCTTGATTATCAATCGGATTTCGGGCGAAAGTTAAGAGAAACATTAAATTCGTGACGGAATTATTACACACAATCCAACTCAATTCCCTTGACAAATGCCCGTCCGTTCATTTATACTTAGGAAGTTGTCTTTTGGAATGCCTGCCCGCAGACGCATTCGGTTTGCTGCGGGCGATTCAAATAGGACGGCAGCGAAAGCCGTCCATGCGGCGAACGGCATTCGACCGCGACGCCCGAAAACAGGGCGAAAAAAGAAAGGAAGTAGACCCCATGTTCAGAACTTACCAGCCCAAGAAACGCCAGCGCTCCAAGGTTCACGGTTTCCGTGCCCGCATGAAGACCAAGGCCGGTCGTCAGGTTCTCAAGGCTCGCCGTCTGCGCGGCCGCAAGCGTCTGACCGTCTGATTTCGGATCAAGTGACTTCCTCGGCGCATCCCTTCCGGCTTCCGAGAAAGCTGTACAGCCTCGGCAAAAACCGGAATTATCAATACGTATACCGCAAGGGCAAAAGCTACCCTTCGCGGTATATGGTGTTGGTGTACACAAATGCCCGCACGCTCAGGGTAGGGTTTTCTGTATCCTCAAAGGTCGGAAACGCGGTCACGCGCAGCCGGCTTCGCCGCATCATGCGCGAGGATTTCAGGCATTTAAGACCCGATCTCAAAGAGGGCAAATACATTTTCATTGCGCGCGTATCGGCTAAGGACGCCGCTCATGCGGTGCTTACAGGCCAGATGCGCTCTTTGGTTGCCCGCGCGGGGCTGTTGAAGGAAGATGCATAGATGAAGTATACCGAAATTCCGAAGAAGATCATGCTCCTGCCGATCCGCTTTTACAAGCGTGAGATCAGCCCAATGCTGCCGCCGAGCTGCCGTTTTACGCCCACGTGTTCCGAATACGCGATGCAGGCGATTGAGAAATACGGCGCTGTAAAGGGCGGCTGGCTTGCACTTAAGAGAATTCTGAGGTGCAACCCGTTCCACAAGGGCGGGTACGACCCCGTACCCTGATTCCCTTCCGCCACCGATTCAAGGAGGAACATACGTAAAATGACCGGTTTCTTCGAAAATCTTCTTACCGGTATCTACTCGTTCGTGGGCAACTACGGATGGGCGGTTATCATTTTCTCCATCGCCATCAAGGCCGTGCTCCTGCCGCTGGATATCAAGTCCCGCAAATCCATGCGCGCAATGAGCCAGCTTTCTCCCAAGATGGAAGCGCTCAAAAAGCGCTATGCCAACGATCAGGAAAAGCTGAACCAGAAGATGGGCGAACTGTATCGCAAGAACAAGGTCAATCCGCTTTCCGGCTGCCTTCCCATGCTGATTCAGCTTCCCATCCTTTTCATCATGTTCGCCGCCATGAGAAACATCGCCGCCGAGCTTCAGCTCCAGCAGATGTTTGACTGGGTAAAAGACAACTTTGTCGACGGCGACAAATGGATGCTTCTTACCACCGGCGCCACCGACTGGAATGTCATCCGCGAGGCAATTCTTGCCGGCAAGGAACTTACCGCCGAACAGAATCAGATTGTAGAGCTTTTCCTTAAGAACAGCGATCTGATGAACATTGCCGCCGAGGATGCGAAAATCCTGATCGACAGTTTCGCAACCGCAGACTTCAACACCGCCATCTGGGATCAGCTGATTGCCTGGACCAGAAACTGGGACGGCATCCGCGCCGAAATCCTCGCAGGCACGCAGGCCGATACGCTTGAATTTTTCCTGAAGAGCGACAACGACGCCGTTATGGCCTTCATCGACGGTCTCAGAAACGGCACCGGCGCAGAAGTATTCAGCGGCAACAGCTGGCTGTGGGTCAAGAACGTATTCCAGCCCGACTCCTTCAGCAAGACCACCGTTCTTACGCAGAGCGAGCTCGGCACCATGCTGAGCCAGTACAGCAAGAAGATCGGCGACAAGAACATGCTCGCGCTTCTGAAGCTTTACTCCGCAAACGCCGGCGACATCGCCGCCGCAGTGGACAGTGCGATCTTCGATCAGTGCGGCTACAAAACCTTCAACCTCTTCTTCAATATGCTGCCTGTGAAGTT
>JAFQKQ010000115.1 GCA_017396845.1 Clostridia bacterium | reverse complement strand
CGAACTGCGGCAGGCAGGCGCACAAAAAGTAATTTTTGAATACGAGCATGTATTTCAAAGCGTTTACCGACCGATTCAGTTATTCGGGATAATTCGACAGTGCATTCCGCGGCGGATAGAATGGAAAATGAAATGATGTGCCCATGGTGAACGGAAGGTATGAAAGTCGAATGTCAAGGCTTATCCGCTTTATAACCGTTTTTTGTCTGACCTGCATTTTATTGATTCTTGCCTATTTCTCCGCTTCGGCTGAGAATTTTCTGATCGATACGAACGGCGTTATTACCGCCGTCACGGCCGATACCGATATCGAGGCTCTTAAAATAACCGCGAAAGTGAAAAACTCCGATCTTGACGAATACGTTCAGGCAGCAAGAATCACGGCGGATTTCAGCGCGTTTGCAAACCTTAAGTACATACTGATTGAGGGCTCCAAACCCAATAAGCTTCCCCGGATCGATCTAACGGGCGCAGCCAACGCGGAATGCGTGTATTTCACGCTGGAGCTGACTTCGAATGCGCTTGATAGAATCGAAAAAAGAATCAAGGTAAACGACAGCGTTCGGATGCTTCAATGAATCAGTCGGGATGATAAATCCATTCTTACAGACAGCGCGGATTATGATAACGACAAGGCGACGCTCCGCTTTGACAACATCATACCGAACGATTACGCAGGATACGGCTATAAATTGGCCCGTGCAAAAGTAAACGGCAGTTCATTGGATGACGCATCGTTTGATTCCGAATCGGACTATACGTATTTCGGCATAAGCAGCGGAAGCGTGGTTTTTTTACCGATTCCATCAATATGACCGATTCCGAACAGATCTATCGCTATGTAATCACGGCGTATGAACCCTTCGGCACCTCCACCCGGCCGCAGGAAATCGAAATCTCCGTTCCCGCAAATACGCCTCCCGCCCCCCATTCCCGAAACCGGCGACAGCATGAACCTTATGCTCATGACAATTCTCATTTCTGTAAGCGCCGCAGCGCTTACGATGATGACAAGGCGCAGAAAAGCGTAATTGCATCGTCAAAAGCAAACGCCCGCAGAACGCTTTCCAAAAGGCATACTGCGGGCGTGTTCATGTTTTTATAAAGCTTACGGGACCAACCGCTTCTTTTTTTTTTCGCTCCCATAACGAAAACCGGAATCTCCGTGCGCTTCTTCAGATAATCGCTCCATCCGGCAATTTCGTCCGGATCCATGAAGGCGGTATTCTCATAGGCGGCTTTCCTGCCGATTCTGAGATTTTTTTCAATACCCATCGGATGATAGGGCTCCAGATGAATTTCCTTAACCCCGTTCAGCCCCGACGCAAGCGCGGCTATGCCGTCAAAATGCTCCCGGCGGTTATTGACGCCCGGAATAATCGGACAGCGCAGAATGATATTCGCGCCGAGCTCGTTCAGCCTGTAAAGGTTTTTATAAATTTTCTCCATGCCGACGCCCGTATAGCGCAAATGCCGCTCTTCATCGGTCTCCTTGATATCGAAAAGAAAAAGATCGGTATAGGGCGCGATGTCCTGAATAACAGTCTGCTTGGCATATCCCGAGGTTTCCACGCACACGCCGACGCCGTTTTCCTTCAATGCCTTCGCAAGCGCAACGGCAAATTCGCCCTGCGCAAGCGGTTCGCCGCCGGTGAGCGTCGCGCCGCCGCCGTCCCGATAGAAGGGTTTATCCCTTATAACGGCTTTCACAATTTCGTCAACCGTGTATTCCTTCCCGTAAATCTCCAGCGCGCCCGAAGGACAGCTTTCGGCGCATGCGCCGCAGCTTATGCACTGTGTCCGTTCGGCAGCGTGCGCGCCGTCCGAAAAGGAATGTACGCCTCTTGCGCAAACCGCTTCACAGGCGCGGCATCCGATGCACTTATCCGCGCACAGGCTCAAAACGGGCGCGGCGGAAAGTCCCTCGGGATTATGGCACCATGCGCAGCGCAGCGGACATCCCTTGAAAAAAACCGCCGTTCGGATGGACGGACCGTCATGAATGGACAAGCGCTGAATATTGAATACGGTACCTTTCATAGACGCACCTCGCGTGAGCAGCATATCATTCTTTCAAAAAAAGAATCCCCAGCGGCTGACAGGCAGAAAATCCTTCATCCGCCGCTGTCGGCTTCTCTCCGATGGATTGTATTTTATCACAGTATAGCATGAACAAGCCGCAAAATCAACCGAAAGCCCGCCGCTTCCAATGCATATTGAAAGATACGAAAATCCGTCCCGGCTTGCTTTCTCCCTGAAAATACTGTATCATAAAGATAAAGCAAAGACAAAGGAGGGCTTAACCATGAATCAGGCGCATCAGATCGGCGCGAAAGAATATCCGCAGTTCCAGCCCGGCTCCGATATTGCCGCGCCGGGACTTACAGAGCGGTTTGACCGTTACGCCGCCGTCAACAATCGCCCCCAAAAAGTTTTATCCTTTGAAAAAACCGCTCGCGGACTTATTCTCACAGCCGCTGCATCGGCAAAAAAGAGCGTGCTTTGCTATACGCATGAAACCTCCATGTATCAGTACAAGCCCGCAGAACCTACCATCGATCAGCTGTATCTGCATCTTGAAATTCAAAGTCCTTCCATATTCCGCGTGAAAATGTCCGATGAAAAATTCCCCGCCGATCCTTTTTCGGGAATTCCGGAAGAAGGCCGCATGCTCATCGGAAAGCCGGAGGATGTTCCTTTTGAGATCATTGAAGACAATAACTATATCCTGATACGCACAAGCGAAATGACCGTCTCCGTTGAAAAAGAAACCACCCGAATCACTGCCGCCCATGCGGACGGACGCGAATTTTTCGCCCAGAAAAAAAACAGCTTCTTCACAGCGGACATATTCGATATGGCAATTGCCGACCTGAACGGAGAAAAAAGCGCATTTGAAGCCATAGAGCTCGAGCATGACGAGATCATCTACGGTCTGGGCGAAAGATTTGACAGCATTGTCCGAAACGGCCGGGCTGTGGATTTTCACAATAAGGACGCCATCGGCACCACCGGCCGCCGCACCTATATGAATATTCCCTTTTATATGTCTACAAAGGGATACGGCCTTTTCCTCAACAGCGGCGCGCCGACAAATTGGGAAGTGGCAACCGGCGAAATGAGTGCGCTGTATTTCTCCGTTGAAGACAACCGTATGGATTATTTTGTCATATGCGGTCCTTCGCCCAAGGATATCCTTTATCGCTACTGCACGCTCACGGGCTTTGCAGCTCTGCCGCCCCTTTGGAGCTTCGGACTCTGGATGAGCCGAAACAGCTACACATCATGGGAAATCGTGGACGACATTGCCCGCAAGGTGCGTCAAAACGATATTCCCTGCGACGTACTGCATCTGGATACAGCCTGGTTCAAAAAGGACTGGGACTGCGATCTCGAATTCTCCGGGGAGCGTTTCCCGAACCCAGAGCAGCATATGGACAAGCTGCGCAAGGACGGTTTCAGAATCAGTCTTTGGCAATACAATTTCATCCCGCCCAATAAGGGCAATACGCATTATGAGGAAGCCGTCAGAAACGGCTATCTCGCAAAGCACGCGGACGGAACGCCTTATCAGCTCCCCGAAACCTGCAAGGGTAGCTGGACAACGGACGTAATTGTGGATTTCTCAAATCCGCAGGCGCGCGCATGGTATGCAAACAAGATCCGCCGGCTTATCAAAACGGGCGCGGGCGCGATCAAAACGGACTTCGGCGAAGGCATTCCCGAAACCGCGCACTATCACGCGATTGACGGAAAGCACTTTCACAATACCTATTCCCTTCTTTACAACTCAGTCGTGTTTAACGCCACAAAAGACGCAGGCGGCGATGAAATCGTCTGGGCGCGAAGCGGAACCGCAGGCTCTCAAAGATACCCGCTGAACTGGGGCGGCGACAGCCAATGCACGTTTGAAGCCCTTGCGGGTACTCTGCGCGGGGCGCTCTCGGCAGGCATGAGCGGCATACCGTTCTTCTCGCACGATATCGGCGGCTTCATCGGCCTTCCGTCAGATGAGCTTTACATCCGCTGGGCGCAGATGGGCCTTTTCAGCTCGCATTCCCGCTGTCACGGCGCAGGCGATCACACGCACCGCGAGCCGTGGGCATTCTCCGAAACCGCATGCGAAATCTTCCGCTTTTACGACAAGCTCCGCTATTCTCTCATGCCCTATATTTACTCAGAGGCGGAAAAGTGTACGCGCACGGGTCTTCCGATGATGCGCGCGCTTTTCCTTGAATACCCGTCGGACCCCAATGTGCGCCATATCGACGATCAGTATCTTTTCGGCGACAGTCTGCTGATTGCGCCCATACTCAAGCCGCTCAGCAAAACGAACAAACGGCGCATTTACCTGCCCAAAGGCATCTGGCACGACTATTTCACGCGCGAACGCATCGAATCAGACGGCCGATGGATTGAGCGCGAAGTGGATTTGAAAACCATGCCCATCTACGTAAAAGACGGAACGGTTCTTCGCTACTGCAAATGCGGAAATACGCTCTCAGACGGCATGGGCGAAATCGTGCGCGAGGAATACTGGGGCGAACAGCCCTGAAAATAAAATACCGAAAGGAGCAAACAATATGGCAGCTTTAAATACCGCAAGCAACAAATTCGGCCTTTTCGTTCACTGGGGTTTTTATTCTCTTCTTGAAACGCAGGAGCAGGCGCTCGCCCGCTTCGACATGGATAATGCAGAATACGAAAAGCTTATGCATATCTTCAATCCCGAAAAGTTTGACGCGGACGAATTGGTTCTGCTTGCGAAAAACGCGGGCATGAAATACATCTGCGTGACCGCGAAGCATCACGACGGCTTCTGCATGTGGGATACGAAATACACCGATTACAGCATTATGAACACGCCCTACAGGCGCGATATCCTTAAAATGATCTCGGACGCCTGCGCGCGCCACGGCATGCTGTTTTCTGTTTATTATTCCAATCCCGACTGGCACGAGCCGTGCGCCTATAACGAAAAGAGCAGCCATCAGTGGAAGTCTCCCTGCCCCGAAAAAGGCGACAGCGTGAAATACCGCGAGTTTGTAAAAGGACAGATTACCGAGCTTCTGACCGGCTACGGCCCCGTATACACGCTTTTCTGGGATATCCCGCCCCGCTATGAGGACAGAAGCATAAACGAGCTTGTAAGAAAGCTGATGCCCGGCATACTCATCAATAACCGCGGCTATGACGAAGGGGATTTCGCAACGCCCGAGCGCTATGTGCCCGAAGGAAACCGCTTTGAGAAAATGACGGAAGCCTGCCAGTCGGTCGGTCAGCAGAGCTGGGGCTGGCGCGCCGATGAGGACTATTATTCCGCGCGCTAT
>JAFQKQ010000014.1 GCA_017396845.1 Clostridia bacterium | reverse complement strand
ATTTTAAGGTCGGAAAGGAAATTCCCGACTGGACGACATGGTATACCGAATCCTTTGACGGCGGAAGAACGTGGTCCTCCCCTCTCCCCTGCAATGCGCCCGTGGGCCCCGTGCGGTCAAAGCCGGTTTTTCTCACAAACGGCACGCTCATCGCGCCCAATTCCGTCGAAACGGCAAACGACTGGCGGCCGCGCGTTGATATTTCCTATGATAACGGCAGAACTTTTGCCGATATCTCCCCTATTTCCATAAATACCGAAGATGAAACGGACGAAAACTACATGTCCGGCAAGGGCGCGATTCAGCCCACGCTCTGGGAAAGCGAAAACGGGCATGTGCATGCGCTTTTGAGAACGACCGCCGGCTTCATCTTCCGCGCCGACAGCGAAGACTACGGAAAAACATTTTCCTGTGCGTACAATACGCGCATTCCCAACAACAACAGCGGCATCGACCTTGTGAAGGCGGAAGGCGCACTGTATCTCGTGCTCAATCCCGTTTCGGGCAACTGGGCGGCCAGAACGCCCCTTTCGGTGTACAAAAGCACGGATAACGGCAAAACCTTTGAGGAATTTTGCGTGCTTGCCGATGAAAAGCAGGACCCCAAGCGCGATAAAGGCGCGGAGTTCTCCTATCCCGCCGTGATTTACAAAGACGGAAGCCTCCACATCACCTTCACATGGATGCGCAGATGTATCGCCTATGCAAAGATTGATCTTTAAATAATTATATATAAATAAGGAGTTATGAGCATGAAGAAATTTTCCGAAATCGAATATGTCCGCCCGGACCTGAGCGCTTACCGCGAAGAAGCCAAAGCGCACATTGAAAACATCAAAAACGCCGAAAGCTATGAAGAGCTGAAAAACGAGATGCTCCGATATGACGAACTGCAGAAGCAGGTTATGACCATGCGCTCCGTTGCCAGCATCCGAAACACCGTCAACACGATGGACGCATTCTACGATGCGGAAATCCGCTATTTCAATTCCGAGCTTCCTTCCATCATGCTTCTGGGCATGAAGGCGGACGAGGCGCTTCTTGCTTCGCCCTTCATCGGCGAATTTGAGAAGGAATTCGGCTCCATTCTCATTCAGAACATGAAAAACAGCCTGCGCTTTGCCGATGAAAGGCTTGTGCCCATGCAGATCCGCGAAAGCGAGCTCACCCGCCGCTATTCCCGCGCGTCGGCGAACGCCGCCATTGAATTCAGGGGCGAAAAGTGCAATTTCTACGGCCTTCTCAAATACATGGAATCCGAAGACAGAGAAACGAGAAAAGAAGCGTTCATGAAGTGGAGCGAGCTTTACGAATCCATTTCCGGCGAGCTGGATGAAATTTATGATGAGATGGTGGCGCTTCGCACCGAAATGGCGAAAACGCTGGGCTTTGAAAGCTATACCGATATGGCTTACCTCAAGCGCCGCCGCTTCGATTACGGACGAAATGAGGTTCACGCCTTCCACGAAAAGGTGAAAAAGTATATAACCCCCGCCTGCGAACGCCTTTACGACAAGCAGAGACAGCGTCTGGGCCTTGAGAAACTGTATAAATACGATGAATCCCTTGTATTCGCGGGCGGAAACGCTGACCCTGAGGGCACGAAGGACGAGCTCATTCAGAAGGCGCTTGACATGTACAAGGAGCTTTCTCCCGAAACGGGCGAATTTTTCACCTTTATGGTGGAGCATGAGCTTTTCGACCTTGAATCCAAGCCCGGAAAGCGTCCCGGCGGCTACTGCACATCCCTTCCCATGTACAAGGCGCCGTTTATTTTCTCCAATTTCAACGGCACTGCGGCGGATATGGGCGTTCTCACCCATGAAGCCGGGCATGCCTTTGAAGGCTATCTCGCCTCCCGCATCATGCCGCTTTCCGCGCTTTCCCACTCCACCAGTGAGATCAATGAGATTCATTCCATGGCGATGGAGCATTTCACCTATCCGTGGATGGAAAAATTCTTCGGCGAAAAGACGGATATGTACCTCTATGACCATCTCTGGGGCGCGCTCAATGTGATTCCCTATATGTGCGTGGTGGACGAGTTCCAGCACCGCGTGTATGACAACCCCGCCATGACCGCGAAGGAAAGACGCGCCGTCTGGCGTGAAATCGAAAAGGAATTCATGCCCTGGCGCGACTATGAGGACAGCGAATTCCTTTCCGAGGGCGGTTTCTGGATGCAGAAGCAGCACATTTTCCTCTATCCCTTCTACTACATTGAGTACGCCCTCGCGCAGATCTGCGCCTTCAGCTTCTATCTCAAAATGCTCACCGACAGACCTGCTGCGTGGAAGGACTATGTAAACCTCTGCAAAGCCGGCGGAAGCAAGGGCTATTTCGATCTTCTAAAGCTTGCCAATCTCGATAATCCCTTCACCGGCGACACCGTAAAAGACTGCGTCGAAGCCGTCGAAAACCGCCTGACGGCTCTTGAAAAGAACCTCGGGATCTGAAAAACATAAATTATCAGCGCCGCCCGGGTTCCGTTTGACCGAATCCGGGCGGCGTGCTATAATCACTTTAGCAAATTGATAAGGGTTAGAAATGACAGACGCAGACGAAGGTATGTATGATGAACCGGACCGGCTGCCGGAAATGATTTTCATAAAGATCCTTAGCAGAAGAGTAAAATGGTAGACAGAGAATATATGGAGGTACTCACTGTGAAGAAATGGCTGTTTGTTTTCCTGATTCTTGTTGTTTGCTTAATCCTTTCAGCTACTGCTGAGGAAAAAAACGGAACATATAATCCCCGGTATTACGATTACATTCTTCTTGATGACGGTACAGTGGAGATTGTGGGTTATACGGGAAGAGAAAAGGAACTCCGGATTCCGGATAATCTGAGAGGCTTTACGGTAACAAGTATAGGAGAACGTGCTTTTGACGGGTGCTATACCCTCAAGTCTGTAATGATTCCGGAAAGCATAACTTCTATCGGAGATTATGCTTTTTCCTCTTGTGAAGCACTTGCATCCGTTGTAATACCCGACAGCGTAATCAATATGGGTGCAAATCCGTTTATGAACTGTGAAAATCTGAATTATATAGAATTATCTCCCAATAACGAGCATTTTTCGAATATTCATGGCGTTTTATTCGAAAATGCGGCGAAAAGACTGGTTTATTATCCGCTTACACTGAATGATTCAATCTACATAATTCCTCAGGGAACCCTCTCAATCGGCGATTCTGCGTTTACGAATTGCGATATGCTGAAATCGGTAACGATTCCGGACGGTGTGATTTCTATCGGGAACGATGCATTTGCCAATTGTGATTCGCTTGTTTCGGTAAAAATACCGGACGGGGTAACGTCTATCGGAACAGGAGCGTTTTCCTGGTGCAGATCGATTGCTTCTGTAATGATTCCGGACAGTGTAACTACCATCGGCGAAGGTGTATTTTATGAGTGCCGTGATCTTGTTTCGGTCAATATTCCGGACGGAATAACCGCTGTCGAGGGATATATGTTTGCTTACTGCTATTCACTTTCATCGATAACGATTCCGGACAGCGTAACAACGATCGGAACCAGCTCGTTTACTGATTGTGATTCTCTTTCTTCCATATCGATTTCTGATGCTGTAAACTTTATTGGGGATTATGCATTTTATGGATGTAATAAACTTACTTCTGTGGTAATTCCTGACAGCGTAAACGTCATTGGAAAAAGTGTATTCGCTAATTGTACGTCTCTTATTTCTGTAACGCTTTCGGATGGCATAACATCTATAAGCGAAGGAACGTTCAAGATGTGTGATTCCCTTACTTCGATTAAGATTTCTGATAGTGTAACTACCATTGGATATGAGGCGTTTGTTTACTGCGATGCTCTTACTGCAGTAACGATTCCGGACAGTGTAAATTATATTGAAGAAAGAGCATTTGCCCTGTGTAAATCACTTACTTCTGTAATAATTCCGGATAGTGTTACTTTTATTGGAGATGGTGCGTTTATCGGGAGCAATAAAGCGGTTCTGATGGTTGGCACGGATTCTTATGCTGAAAAATGGGCGATTGAGAACAACATCCGTTATACTCTGGCGGATTCTGGGCGATAACAGTGTTTCCGCATATTTGTTTGCCTCTTTCAAGAGGGATATGTCGGCGAATTCATATTTGTGAGTAGCATGGAAAGCTGAGGAAGATATTCGTTTTGTATCTTGAATAAATAAGGAGCTGTCTAGACATGAGACAGCTCCTTATTTTGTATTTTCCTTTATCCTTCCACTCTATACGCGCCGTATTTATCGCATACATCCTGCAAATCGCTTCCTGCAAACACGCAGGCTACGCCGGAATAGGTGCGAAGGGCGGCTTCCAGTGTTTCTTCGTTATCGGCCTTGAAGGCGAGGGGCGTTTTTCCGAAGGCTGCGCAGTCTGCGGTGAATTCTTCGGTTTCTTCCGCGTCCATCTCTGTAAGGTCGATGACGGCGAGGAGGTCTTCTTCCTCAAGGTCGTACATATCCTCGGGGTCTTCGATATTTACACTTGCTCCGAGGGCTTCCGAAAGAGGCGTAAAGACTCTTAAAGAGCAGACGTATTTTTCGGTATTCCCCGCATGCACGGCGGGAGCGCCGCCCGCGAGGGATGAAATCTTTCGGATGTGCTCGGGCGTTGTGCCGCAGCAGCCGCCGATGGCGCCTGCGCCTGCGTCCACAATAGCCTTCATGCTTTCAAGCATCTCCTCGGGCGAGAAGGGATAATACAGCTTTCCCTCCGGCGAGGTTTTGGGAAGGCCGGCGTTCGGCTGAACGATCACAGGAAGAGACGTAAACGAAACAAGCTTTTTTACGACCGGCAGCATTTCATCGGGGCCCGTTGAGCAGTTGATGCCGATGGCGCTTGCGCCCAGACGTTCCATCACGATGGCGCAGCATTCGGGCGAGGAGCCGGTCAGCGTTTTTCCGTTTTCAAAGGTGAAGGAAACCGCCGCCTCCATTCCCGCCTTCTTCACGCCCAGAAGCGCGCATCTGGCTTCGGCAAGGTCGGTCTGCGTTTCGATCATGGCAAAGTCTGCGCCCGCTTCCTTCGCGCTTGCCGCCTGATCAAAAAAGGTTTTGATGAAATCCTCCGCTTTATACATGCCGACGGGCGCCATGAATTCGCTGGTCGGGCCCATGTCCACGGCCACAAGCGCTTTGCCGTCCGCCGCTTCCTTCGCAAGCGCGACCGCGGCTTTGGTAAAGGTTTCGCCCATGCCCTTTTTGCCTTTGTGGGCAAGCGACATTTCCGTCGCGCCAAAGGTATCGGCAAGAATCACGTTTGCGCCGGCTTCAATATATTCTTTGTGGATTCCTCTGATTACGTCCGGATGGGTTACGGCCAGTTCATCCGTGCAGTTCGTTGCGTATCCCATCTGTCCGACCAATGCGCCCATACTGCCGTCAAAGACCAGTATTGCGTCTTTCAATGCTTCATATAAATGTTCCATAGCGCTCACCTCCACGAATATACGAAATTATAACATAAACCTACCGTTCCATCAACGGGAATTTACCCGGGCGCGTTGCAAAATCAAGAAAAATGTGCTAAAATCTCTTGTGCTATAATCGAAACAGTTGTGTCATATGAATCAGGAGGGTCTTATCATGGGTTCTACGTTTGAAAAAATTTCTTCCAATAAGGTTAAGCTCAGCTTCGTAGTCAGCGCAGAGGATTTCGCTGCCGCTCTT
>JAFQKQ010000013.1 GCA_017396845.1 Clostridia bacterium | reverse complement strand
GAAGAACGGACGTGCCTTTCCTGTTTGAGCTTGCAAAGGGCGAGCATACCATCGGCATTGAAGTAAAAGACGGCGAGATTTCAATTGCGGAAATCGTACTCTCAGCGCCTGAAGCAATTTCCGCGTATGAGCATCACACCGCCGAGGGCGACAGCCTGATCATCATCGAAGGCGAAAATATCCATTCGAGAAACGAATCCTCCATCCGCGGTGCGGGCGAATTCAACGCGCTTTTAACGCCTTACAGCGTCGAAAACAGAAAGATTAATCATCTGGACGGCGCGTCCTTTGACGCTGCCGGCGACATGGTTACTTATAAATTCAATGTAGAAAATACCGGCTGGTATTACATGAACCTTTTTTACCGCCAGAATGTGAAGGCGGATTTCCCGGTGTTCGTGGACGTTTTCATCGACGGGAAAATGCCCTCTCAGGCCGCGGGAAAAATTCCCTTTGACTATGCCACGGGCTTTACCGATGTAACGGTTAAGGCGGGGGAGGAGAAGCAGGCGTTTTATCTGACCGAGGGCGAGCATACGCTGTCCCTTCGCATTAACTGCGCCATTTTAACGCCCGTTTATGAAATGATCGACAGAACGCTGTCTGAAATCAACGGTTTAAGCCTTGAGGTTGTGCGCCTCTCGGGCGGCATGACCGACAAATACCGCGATTATGAGCTTCTGACCTACATTCCGAACCTTGTCGAGATTCTGACCGGCTGGGCGGATGGCTGTAAGGAAATGGTCGACTATGTGAAGGCCTATTCCTCAATTGGAAGTGGAAGCGCTTTTTCAAATCTCACGCTTTGCGAAGATCAGTTAAGAAGACTTGCAGAGGAGCCCGAGGATCTGCCAAGGCGCTTATCCGAACTCTCCACCGGCTCCAACTCCGCCGCCCGTATGCTGGCACAGCAGCTTCAGGACATGGCGTTAAACGATCTTGCCATCGATCAAATTTGCTTCTATCAGGAAGGCGCCGTCCTTCCTGAGCGCGCAACGTTCCTTCAGAGCGCAGCCAAGAGTGCGCAGCGCTTCATCACCTCCTTCTCCGCACAGGATTATTCCGCGTCCTCCGGAAAGAAGGGACATCTGCAGGTGTGGATGGGCAGAAGCAGACAGTATGTCGAGCTTCTCCAGAACATGATCGATACCCAGTTCACGCCCGAAACCGGCATCAAGGTTGACCTTTCCCTGATGCCCGATGCGAACAAGCTGGTTCTGGCCAACGCTGCAGGCAACGCGCCCGATGCGGTTATCGGCCTTCAGTATGTCGTCCCTTCCTATCTCAATATCCGCGGCGCGCTTTATGATCTTACGAAATTCGAGGATTTTGGCGAGGTTGCGCAGAGATTTTCAAGCGGACTTTTCATTCCCTACACGCTGGGCGAGGGCGTTTATGCCATGCCCGAAACGGTCAACTTCTGGGTCATGTTCTTCAGAACCGACGTTCTGAATGCGCTGTCGATTGAAGTTCCGGACAATATGGAAGAAGTAAAGCTCATCCTGCCCGAGCTTCAGAGACGAAACATGAACTTCTATTTCCCGACTGCCGGTATGAGCGGCATGAAGGTGTTCCCCGGAACGCTTCCCCTGATTTTGCAAAGCGGCGGAAGTATCTATGCCGATATGATCGGAGATACAACGCTGGACAGCGAGGAAAGCTTAGAGGGCTTTAAGGAACTTACCGAGCTTTTCACCATCTACAATATGCCCACCGACGTTCCTTCTCCGGGCTTCTATCAGCAGTTCAGAGACGGCACCCTGCCCATCGGCATTGCGGATCTTGCCACTTACAACCTGCTTTTAAACGCCGCGCCGGAGCTTGACGGCCTTTGGAATATCGCGCTGTTCCCCG
>JAFQKQ010000114.1 GCA_017396845.1 Clostridia bacterium | reverse complement strand
TTAGTTTGTTATTCCCTCCATCGCCCTCGTCGGGTAACCGCCAGCATTTGAATGCTGTTTGTCAAGGGCGGCGGGGCTGGGTGAAAGAAAATTTGCCAAAACTGCTTCCTGGGGCTTGACTTTTAATAGTTAGTCTCCTGATTATTTTCTATGGAAATTATATCATAATGCGCACGTAAGCGCCATAAAAAATGAGAACATACTTGTATTATTTATGCCTTGACAAAGGTTGTGCTTTGTGGCAATATAAAATGGATTGTTGTTGAAAAAACGAAATGAGACGGGGGAAAGCGTATGACCGGAAAAAGAATGCTTAGGTGGATTTCCATAGCGCTGATCGGAGCGCTGGCATTGCTGGCTTGCGTATCGGCATTCATGGAAAGCGATAAGAATGGAGGAAATATTGTGATTCCCGAAATCAGTTACATCACGAAATACGAGATTCCCGAAAACGATGCGATGGATTTCCTGAAGAAGATGGGCATCGGCTGGAACCTCGGCAATACCTTCGATGCGAACAATGACAGCTGGGGCAAGAACCGGGAAATGGATCTGGAAACCGCTTGGGTTGGCGTAAAGACCACGGAGGAACTGATCAAGACGGTTCATGCCGCCGGCTTTGATACGATCAGAATTCCCGTATCCTGGCATAATCATGTGGATATGCTCTTTAATATCACGCCCGAATGGCTCGACAGAGTTCAGGAAGTCGTTGATTACGCGATTAATGACGGAATGTATGTAATCCTGAATACCCATCACGATGTGTACAGCAAGTACTACTATCCTACGAGCGAGCATTACGATACCGCCCACCGTTACATTACGACGATCTGGAAACAGCTCACGGAAAGATTCAAGGATTATGACGAGCGTCTGATCTTTGAATCGATGAATGAGCCCAGAATGAAGGATACGAGCTATGAATGGTCGTTCAACGCATCTTCGCCAGAGTGCCTGGACAGCGCCGACTGCATCAACAAGCTCAATCAAGCGTTTGTAGACGTAGTCCGCGCATCCGGCGGAAATAATGCCGACCGCTATCTGATGGTGCCTGCATACTGCGCATCGCCCGAAAACGCGCTGAGCGATTACTTTACGCTTCCGACCGATTCTGCGGACAACAAGATCATCGTTTCGGTGCATGCCTATACGCCTTACCCCTTCGCGCTTCAGGATGGGGGAGACAAGACGTTCGAGCTTACGAATATCGGTCAGACCGCCGAAATCAACCGCTTCATGAATTCCCTCTATAAGAAGTTCATTGTAAACGGTATCCCCGTTGTCATCGGAGAATTCGGCGCCCGCGCCAAGGGTGATAATCTTCAGTCCCGCGTGAATTTCGCTGCATACTACTGCGTAAATGCCAGCGCCAGAAACATTCCCTGCGTATGGTGGGACAACCATGCGTTCAAGGGCAATGGCGAGCTTTTCGGCGTTATTGATCGAGCAAAGTGCGAAATCGTATATCCCGAAATCGTAGAGGCGCTTGTGAAGTACGGCGGATACGATGCGGTTCCTGAAAAGAAGTAAAATGTACGCGCGCTCCCGGCAAATACCGGGGGCGCTTTTGTTTATACCGGTTAAGGAAAAGGAACATAAACGAAAGTTATGAAACGGTGCGTTTATTTGAGATTTAGTGAAGTCGGTTTATTTTACAAATTGACGGTTGACGAAACACATGGAAACGTGTAGAATCACCAGAAAAACTTGAGGAGGAGATTTATATGGCGATGATTCGTGAAGGCCTCACCTTCGACGACGTGCTGCTGGTTCCCCATAAGAGCGACGTGCTTCCCAGAGAGGTGGATCTGTCCGTAAACCTGTCCGACCGCATTCATCTGAATATCCCGCTCATGTCCGCTGCAATGGATACGGTAACGGATTCCAGATTAGCAATCGCGATTGCACGCGAGGGCGGCCTCGGCGTGATTCACAAGAACATGTCGATTGACGAGCAGGCAGCAAGCGTTGACAAGGTTAAGCGCAGCGAGCACGGCGTAATCATCGATCCTTTCTATCTCTCTCCCAATCATATGATTTCGGATGCGCTGAGACTTATGGAGCGCTACCGCATTTCCGGCGTACCGATCACGGAAAACGGCGTGCTGGTCGGCATCCTCACCAACCGCGACCTTCGCTTCGAGACGGATTTCGCCCGTCCCATCAAGGAGGTCATGACCTCTAAGAATCTGGTCACCGCACCCGAAGGAACCACGCTTTCTGAGGCGAAGACCATTCTTGCGGCGCACCGCATTGAGAAGCTCCCGATCGTAAACGATAAATTCGAGCTTCGCGGTCTCATCACCATCAAGGATATCGAAAAGGCCGTAAAGTATCCGCTGAGCGCCAAGGATTCCAAGGGCCGTCTCCTCTGCGCAGCAGCCGTCGGCGTAACGGGCGACGCGGTAGAGCGCGCACAGGCGCTGGTTGACGCGAAGGTAGACGCACTGGGCATTGATACCGCTCATGGCCACAGCGCCGGCGTTATTAAGATGGTCGAAAAGATCAAGAGCCTGTTCCCGGAAGTTACCGTAATCGCCGGAAACGTTGCAACCGCCGCCGCCACCCACGATCTGTTCGCGGCAGGCGCGGATGTTGTAAAGGTAGGCATCGGCCCGGCTCCATCTGCACCACCCGCGTGGTAGCAGGCGTAGGCGTTCCCCAGGTTACCGCCGTTATGGATTGCGCTGAAGAAGCGGACAAGTTCGGCAAGTGCGTAATCGCCGACGGCGGCATCAAGTATTCCGGCGATATCACCAAGGCCATCGCAGCCGGCGCAAGCGCCGTCATGCTCGGAAGCCTGTTTGCCGGCACCGAGGAGAGCCCCGGAGAAACCGAAATCTATCAGGGCCGTTCCTTCAAGGTATACCGCGGCATGGGTTCCCTCGCAGCTATGGCGCAGGGCAGCAAGGACCGCTATTTCCAGGAGGGCCAGAAGAAGCTGGTTCCCGAAGGCGTAGAAGGCCGCGTACCCTATAAGGGAGCGCTCGCCGATACCGTATTCCAGCTGATGGGCGGTCTGCGCTCCGGTATGGGCTACTGCGGAACGAGAACCGTAGAAGAGCTTCGCAAGAACGGCGAATTCGTACGCATCACCTCCGCAGGTCTTGTGGAAAGCCATCCGCACGATATCAACATCACAAAGGAAGCGCCGAACTATTCCAGAATGTAATGTTTTGGATTGGTTCGTAGAAATTTCGAATATTGATTCCGGAACAGAGCATCCGTTCAGATTGTATTGTCTGAGCGGATGCTTTGCGTATCGAAACAATGAATTACGAATATTTTCAGCAGCGCAAAACGGAACGGCGCTTTCCATGGATGAGATAGTCTGATTGCTCTCAAAATCTTTGATGGCGCAGCCGGAATCTGAGACAGCGCCTTCAGTTTTTATGATAACTTCGCTTCTGTTACTAACCCGACAGTCTTTACCGGCTGAATGAGCAGGCTGCCTGCTCCATAAATACAGATATTCAATATGCGATGAATGCGGTTGCTGCGGTTTATGCGGTTAAATCTTGAAAACAGATTGAAATTCTCAGGCGAATATGGTATATTAACTAAAATTGCTGGGACGGGAAGAAGTAGTGTTTTTCGAATCCTAAAGAGATACGCCGGTTGGTGCAAGGCGGAAGGAAGAAAAGCATGAATACATCCCTGAGCAGGCGGGGCGAAGCCGTGAAAGCGGTGCGTAGTCTCTCCCGGGTGCGCCCGTGAACGCGCGTGTGAGGCCGCTTGATCAGCGGCGAACGGAAGTGGTACAGCGTTTTCATGCGCCTTCCCCGATGGGGAGGGCGTTTATTTTTTAAGGAAGGTGAAATAATGCAGTTTCAGGACAGTTTGTTTGCCAAGCATATGGCGCCCATTACCGGAAGCGCTATTCGAGATATCTTTAAGCTCCTAGGTAAGCCCGGCATGATTTCCTTTGCCGGCGGCAATCCTTCCAATCAGGCGCTGGAGCCTGAGGTCATTGCGCCCATCGCCAAGGAAGTCATTGAAACCATCGGCGCGCCCATTCTTCAGTACGGCGCTACGGAAGGCTTTATACCGCTTCGCGGCAGTATCCATCAGTTTCTGACGGAGGAAGGCGTAATCTGTCAGGAAAGCGAAATTCTCCCGACGGAGGGTTCCACGCAGGGGCTCGATCTCCTTTTGAAGGCGCTCATCGATCCGGGCGATGTGGTACTGGTGGAGGATCCCACGTTCCTGGGCGCGCTTCAGTCGATCAGAACCTATCACGCGAAAATTGTTCCCGTCGCGTCGGATGAATTGGGGGTGATTCCGGAGGCTTTAGAGGAGGCCATGAAGACCTACCATCCAAAGCTTGCCTATATCATTCCTACCTTCCAGAACCCCACGGGCGTGACGCTGAATGTGGAGCGCAGAAAGCGCGTGGCGGAGCTCGCCGCACAGTACGGCGTAATCGTTGCGGAGGATGATCCCTACCGCGATCTGAGATACGAAGGAGAGGCGCTTCCCACCATCAAGAGCTTCGATCAGGAGGGCTGGGTGGTATATCTGTCCTCGTTCTCAAAGCTTATTTCGCCCGGCATGCGCGTGGGCGCGATGGTGATCTCTTTCCCGACGCTTATGAGAAAATGCGTCATCGGCAAGCAGTCCTCGGATCTTCACTGCCCGCTGATTACGCAGGCGATTGTGGACAGCTATCTGAGAAAGGGGCTTCTGCGGCCGCACATCGACAGAATCGTAAAGGGCTACAAAGCGCAGATGAACGCGATGCTGGAGGGCTTTTCGGCATTTCCGGAGGGAACCAAGCTCAATAAGCCGGAGGGCGGATTGTTTGTATGGGCGGCGCTTCCCGAGCACATGAATACCCTCGGTATTCTTAACAAGGCGATCGAAGCGGGCGTAGCTTTCGTACCCGGCACGCACTTCTATTCTGAAGGCGGACATGAAAACACCATGAGACTGAATTTCTCAAACAGCCCCGTTGAAATGATTTACGAGGGCATGGAGAAGCTTTCAAAGGTATTAAATGATGCAAAATAATTCGGAGGATTGATATTTATGAAAAACGCACTGGATATTTTAAGAGAGCGCGGATTTGTTGCGCAGGTAACGTTTGAAGACGAGCTTAACAAGGCCTTTGAAGAAGGTCCCGTGACCTTCTACACCGGTTTCGATCCGACCGCAGATTCCCTTCATATCGGCCATTATATCCCGATAATGGCTATGGCGCATCTGCAGAGAGCGGGTCATCGCCCGATCGCGCTGATGGGCGGCGGCACTGCGATGATCGGCGACCCCTCCGGAAAAACCGATATGCGCAAAATGATGACCGTTGAAACCATTGATAACAACGTTGAACAGATCAAAAAGCAGATGTCCCGCTTCCTTGATTTCGATGAGTCCAAGCCGAATGCCGCGATCATCGTAAACAATGCGGATTGGCTGAGAAACCTGAACTACATGGAGTTCTTAAGAGATGTAGGTGCTCTGTTCTCCGTAAACCGCATGCTGACGGCGGAGTGCTACAAGCAGAGGCTTGAAAAGGGACTTACGTTCCTCGAGTTCAACTACATGCTAATGCAGTCCTACGACTTTTTGAAGCTGTTTGAAAGATATGGCTGCTCCATGCAGGCGGGCGGCGACGACCAGTGGAGCAATATGCTCTCCGGCGCGGATCTTATCAGAAGAAAGCTTGAAAAGCCCGCGTTTGCGCTCACCTTCAAGCTCCTTCTTACCTCCGAAGGCAAGAAGATGGGCAAGACCGAGAAGGGCGCATTGTGGCTGGACGCCAAGAAGACCAGTCCCTACGATTTCTACCAGTACTGGAGAAACGTGGACGATGCGGACGTAGAAAAGTGCCTTGCGCTGCTCACGTTCCTCCCGATGGACGAAGTAAAGAGACTCGGCGCACTCAAGGACAGCGCGATCAACGAAGCAAAGCGTGTATTGGCCTTTGAAGTTACCAAGCTCATTCACGGCGAAGAAGAAGCGCTCAAAGCCAGAGAAGCCGCCGAGGCGCTCTTTGGCGGCGCAGGCGCAGCCGGTTCCGCGCCGACTACCTATGTAACGGCGGAGGAGCTTCAGGAAGAAAACAGACTGCTTGCATGGGCAGCACGTGCGGGACTTTTCAAGTCCAACGGCGAAGCCAGAAAGGCGATGCAGCAGGGCGGCCTGTACGTAGGCGATGAAAAGGCTACGGATCCCGAGATGCGCCTGACTCCCGAAATGCTGGAAGGCGAGGGACTACTCATCCGCCGCGGCAAGAAGGCATATCACGTGCTGGTGCTTAAAAAGTAAGATTATGGCGCTGAAACCGTATAAAACGCTTCTGAAAAGGGCGCAGGATGAATTTATACAGAATAAATCCCGCTTTATCGGCTATGGAGCGCCGGTGGAAACGGAGGAGGAAGCGCTTCAGTTTCTCTCCGAAATCCGCGCAAAGCATAAGGATGCTACGCACAACTGCTACGCCTATATCATAGGTCCCAATATGGGCATCATGCGCTACTCCGACGACGGAGAGCCCGGCGGCACGGCCGGGCTCCCGATCATCGAAGTTCTGAAGGCCAGGCAGGTGACAAACTGCGCGATCGTAGTTACCCGTTACTTCGGCGGCGTATTGTTGGGCGCTGGCGGCCTGGTCAGGGCGTATTCGCAGGGCTCGGCCATTGCGGTAAACGCCTGCGGCGTTGGCGTAATTCATCCTACCGCCAGGTATATTATGGAAATTCCTTATCCGATGCTCGGAAAAGTGGAATATTTCTTGAAAAGTCAGCCGGTGATCGTAGAAGATAAGGCGTTTACCGACGTGATTGTTTTAACGTTAATCATAAAGTGCGGGGAAGAGGAGAATTTTATAAACGATCTCACCCGCGCGACCGACGGCAAGATCGAACCCATCCGCATGGAAGAGATCTATATGGCGTGGCCGGAGGAATCCTAAAAGGCGTGTTTCGTTCGGAGCACGCCTTGCTCCCTGTTCAGTGAACATTTGCTGAAAAGCCGCTTAAAGAAAGGAGGCGCAGGTAATGCTCGTGTCAAAGGTGCCGGATGCGGCCCGGAATATTAGACTGCAAAAGTATATTCAGCGCGCATGGCCTATGCTTCCGGGTTTTGCGGTTCGGAATGCATTTAAAAAAAGAGATGTTCGAGTAAACGGTGAAAGGTCAGACGGCGAAAGAGTGCTGAACCCGGGCGATGAAGTGAAAATATTCACCGACAAAAAGTATGAAGATTTTTCGCTGGAAATTCTGTATGCCGACGAATTTCTGGTATCATTTGTCAAGCCCAAGGGGCTCCCGGTTGATTTGGATCAGGACGGAATCGGGGAGGATACGGTTCTTACCCGATTAAGGCGTATATATGAAAGCGCAAGGCTCGTTCACAGATTGGATGCGCCTACCGGCGGCGTAATGCTCGCGGCGTTAACCGATGACGCCGAGCGTGCGCTGGCGGGCGCGTTTTATGAGCATAAAATACAGAAGCATTATCAGGCGCTTGTAAAAGGAAGTCCGAAAAAGGATTACGGTCATATGAAGGCGTATCTTTTGAAGGACGCAAAAAGCGCGCTTGTAAGGGTAACCGATAAGGAAACGCCGGGCGCAAGAAGAATTGAGACCGCGTACCGGGTGGTAAAGCGATATGAAATCATAGGCGAGGCGCTCTCGGATGTGGATGTGGAAATTTTTACCGGACGCACGCATCAGATTCGAGCGCATATGAGCCATATCGGTCATCCCTTGATCGGCGACGATAAATACGGTGACAGGGAAATCATGAAAAAGCTGAAATGTACGGATCTGTGCCTTTGGTGTAAAAGCCTTACGATCGGAAAATACGAGGGGCTTCAGAATTACGAAGGACAGACGTTTTTCAAGGAGAAACCGGAATGGAAGATTTGAACATTGCAATTGTTTCCGTTCGGGAAAAGCCGGAAATTGCCGAAACGGCGATAGACTATATTTCCTCCAAGTGGACGGATGATGAGGGAAAAGAACTGTACAGGGACTGCATCGGGCATACCGCAAACGCCGAGGGAGCGCTGCCTGAGTGGTTTTTGGCGGTGAAGGGCGAAAAAATCGTAGGCTGTGCCGGCGTGATTCCCAATGACTTTGTAAGCAGAATGGACCTCATGCCGTATCTGTGCGCGCTGTTTGTGGAGGAAGACGAGAGAAACAAGGGGATCGGGAGAATGCTGATCAGCCGCGCGAGAGCGTACGCAGGCGCAGCCGGTTTTCGATATATTTATCTCTGCACCGATCATGTTGGCTATTACGAAAGATACGGCGGCGAATTTATCGCCATGGGCGTTCATCCATGGAAGGAAAAATCGCGCATTTACCGATTGGAGGCATACATTTGAACGTTCGCTTGATTTGCATGGATATGGACGGCACACTGTTCGGAGAAATGGGGCAGGTGCCTGAAATCAATAAAGAGGCGCTTAGGGCGTGCGAAAAAATGGGGATCAAGCTGGCGCTGGTTAGCGGAAGAGGCTATTCCTTTATCAGGCGCAAGGCGGATGAAATCGGAATTCACGCCGCCGTCGCTTCGGCAAACGGCGCCCGGATTGACGATGAAAACGGAAACACGATATTTGAAGGCGTATTTCAAAAGGAAAAGGGCGAATTTATCGCGCGGCTTCTTTTGAATGAGAATGTGAATTTCGAAGCGTACACTAAGGGAAGAAACTACATCGCGCGGTCTGAATTGATGCCGGATGCGCATAAAAAATCGCTTCATATGTACTTGAAGGCGGGAGACGTGGAAGCGATATACGATGACGAAAGAATTGTAACGGAAGCGCCCGCAAACGCGTACAAGTTTGTCGTGTTTTCGGATAAAGCGAGCGAAATCGACCGCATCCGCACACTTTTGGATAGCCTCGGAATCAAGCACTGTTCATCCGGCAGCCAGAATGTGGAAATTATGCCGGAGGGCGCGGACAAGGGAGCGGCGCTTAAGAGGCTTTGCGATTACTATCATATCAGCCCAACGGATACGATGGCGTTCGGGGATTATACAAACGATATCGATATGCTTTCGGCCTCTGCGCATCCCGTGGCTATGGGAAACGCAGTGGATTCGGTGAAGAGAATCGCGGAGATCGTCGCCCCCTTGAACACGGAGGGCGGACTTGGACAGGTTTTATTTGCGCATGTCATTAAGGAGATGAAAGCCCAATGAGCATTCGACTGATTGTATCGGATATCGACGGAACGCTGGTCGGAAGAGACGGCGTTTTAAGCAAATATACAAAAGAAACGCTTTTGGAATGCGAAAGACGGGGAATTGACGTAGTACTTGCAAGCGGACGCACGTTTTACGGCGCCAGGATTATTTCTTCTGAGGCGGGCTTAAAAAGCCCGATTATTTCCGCAAACGGCGGCAGAGCCGATCGGGACGGAAACGGAGAGGCAATCTTTGAAGACGTGCTGACCCCCGAAATGTCTTTAAAGGTATATCATACGCTTAAAAGCGCGGGCTGCTTTATGACGAGCTATGTCGGAAAATATGTGTATATGGTCAACGAAACAAACGGCTACGGATCTAACTGTATGTCGAGAAGCGAAGCCATGCACGGGGGAGAGCATATCATATTTGACGACGCCAAGCGTATGGAGGAGGAAGGCACGATTGCACCCTACAAATACGAAGCGTATTCAGACGATGAAAGCCTCATGAACAAGCTTCGCGAAACGTTCCTTTCGTGGGGACTATCGGTTTCAAGCGCGTTTCCCTATAACCTTGAAATCATGGCGCCGGGCGCGGGCAAGGCGCGGGCGATTAAAGCGATTGCGGATATGAAAGGCATAGCGCGTGAAGAGATAATGGCGCTTGGCGACGGCTCAAACGATATCGGCATGATCGAATACGCGGGATTGGGCGTTGCGATGGGAAATGCGGTGGATGTATTGAAATTGGCCAGCGATTTGATTGCGCCGAATCAGAATGAAGACGGCGCGGCTCAAATTATTCGAAAATATGCGCTCATGGAGGAAAAAGTATGAACATTGTTCTGGTAGAGCCGGAAATCCCCCAGAATACCGGAAACATTGCAAGAACATGCGCGGCGACGGGGGCGCATCTTCACCTAATCAAGCCGCTCGGATTTTCTCTGGAAGATAAGTACTTAAAGCGCGCCGGCCTTGATTACTGGTATCTGATGAAGTATACGGTGTATGAATCCTGGCAAGACTTTATTGAGAGAAATCCAGATGCGAACCTCTATTACGCTACCACCAAAGCGCCCAGGGATTATTGCCAGGTTTCCTACAGCGAAGACGATTATCTTGTGTTCGGAAAGGAAACGAAGGGGCTTGACGAAAACCTTTTGAAAGAGAATTACGAAAGGTGTATACGGATTCCGATGCGTAAGGAAGCGAGAAGCTTGAACCTTTCAAACTCCGTAGCCGTCGTATTATATGAAGCGCTCAGACAAAACGGCTTTACGGATTTAAAGGGCGACGGTAAGCTTCATCATACGGATACGCCCGATATCGGTCAGTGGCGCGATTACGTATAGGGGATTTACAAGCGCTTTTATTGTGTGATACAATAGGGATGCAAGGAGGCGAAAATGATGGCAAGAGTAATCACTAAAAGGGAATACAGAAAGAGGAGAATCCGCTTTCAGGTGGCGGCGGGATTGTTTGATTTCGCTGTAACGGTTTTATCCTTTTTCGTGATTGTTTTCTGCGTATATCTGCTCACCTCTCTATATGAATGGGTAGCCAATGATATCCCGAAAACCTTCCGCGTGTTTTTCGAAATCGCCGAGCGTGCGCTGACGATGAATTGAGGGAGGCGCTGATATGTGGGCTTTCTGGCCGGAATTATTGGATGAAATCGGGAAATGCGAAAAATGCAGGCTGTGTCAGGGCAGAACGAATGCCGTACCCGGCGAAGGGAATCCGAATGCGGATATCATGTTTATCGGCGAAGGACCGGGACGGGATGAAGATATGCAGGGCCGCCCGTTCGTCGGCGCAAGCGGTCAGCTGCTGGACCGGATGATTCACGCCATCGGCATGGAGCGGACGGAGGTATATATCGCCAATATCGTAAAATGCCGCCCGCCTATGAACAGAAATCCGGAACCGGACGAAGCGCAGGCGTGCATGAACTACTTAAGAAATCAGTTTGTGCTTGTGTCTCCCAAAATCATTGTGCTTTTGGGGCGCGTGGCTTCTAAATTTGTATTGGGCGACGAAACGCCCATCAGTCGCCTTCGGGGTAACTGGATCCTAAAAAAGGGAATATGGTTTATGCCTACATATCATCCCAGCGCCCTTCTGCGCGAGCCGAGTAAAAAACGCGAGGCATGGGAGGATTTCAAAATGGTGAAAGCCAAGCTCCTGGAGGTCAGAGGAAATGGAGAAATTCAAAACTGAAATCGCCGCGCATTTTGCGGCGCTGTACGAGGGAAACGCGCGCACGCTGGTATATGGCGAGGGCGCGTTTCATGCAAAGCTGATGATGGTGGGCGAAGCGCCGGGCGAGCAGGAAACGATTCATGGACGTCCCTTCGTTGGAAAAGCCGGGAAGAATCTTTCGGAATTTTTGGCGCTGACCGGGCTTGAACGCGAGGAGATATACATTACCAATACCGTAAAAATCCGCCCGACAAAAATCTCAAATGCAGGACGAATGGTAAACAGGCCGCCGACGAAGGAAGAAATCGCTTTGTTCCTTCCGTGGCTCAGGCGCGAAATCGCGCTTGTAAAGCCTTTATGCATTGCAACACTTGGAAATGTGCCGTTAAAGGCGCTTACCTCGAACAAGTACGTTATCGGGGACGTTCATGGGCAGTTTATGGATATTGACGGCGTTCTTTTATATCCCATGTATCATCCGGCGAGTTTAATATACAATCCGAAGCTCAGGGATGTGTACACTGAGGATGTAATCCGCCTTGGAAATTGGGTAAAGGAACATGCTTGAAATACGGGAAGCAAATACGCCGGGCGAGATCCGCGCCTTCTTTTCGCTTTCAAAGGCCTGCGGGTATTTCGGGGAGGAGATCAAGTATTTAAAGCTCTTTGCGTGTCCGTCCGTCAATCCTCTTCGGGCAAACGGGCCTTTAAAATATCTTTCGGTGTACAGGGACGGGGAAATTGTATTCCGGGCGCTGGCCGGATCGGATGAGTATTTTAAAGAAAAATCCGGAAAGAGGATCGGCTACTTTTCGCTGTTTGACGGGTATCGGGACGCGGAAGCTGCGCGCCTGATCCTTGACAAAATCATGACCCTTCAAAGAGAGTGGAAAAATGTGGAGGTAATAGGGCCGGTATCGCCCGACGGAAGCGGTTTTTTTCACGGACTGGGGGAGACTGATGCAGGGAATCGGCGCGGCGTGATGACTGGCAACGGAAGCGAGTGGAGTATTGAGGCATTAAAGGATTACGGCTTTTCGGAGATGGAGGCGGATAATGCATATTTATTGACGATCCCCGAAACGGATCGATATAAGAAATACGCGTCTTTTTCCAAAGAAAAGTTCGGCCTTACGGTGCTTCCCATGAAGCCGGGGATTTTTCGGGAAAAGTGGAAAGAAGCAATCGCTTCGCTCTCAAAAGAGGAAGAGAGAAGCGATACATACAGGTATCTTGAAAAAATCCGGCCGATGATTTCACGGAAGCATTCGTTTTTATGTTTCTCGGGGGAGAAGTGCCTCGGATATCTGATCGTGCTGAAGGGCGCTTTGTCGCGCCTTCGTGCGTGTACGGTGTTTACGGAAAGAGACGGTTTTTCACCGCCCGTCACTGTATGCCTTTTATCGGGCTTTCTTTCATCCTGCATTGAAAAGGGCGTTCGTGAAGCGGAGGGCTCGGTCATTCGGGAGGACAATTTGCGGTCAAATTTGCAGATTTCCGCGCTCGGAACGCATGAGAAACGCAGATACGTTCGATTTATCAAAAAAGTATTATAAAATTAACGAAAAAATGTGCGCTGGGGGGTTTTCACAGCGCACATTTTGTGTATTATAGAACTTGCGTCAAAATGAAACCATCAGTACCTTACAAAGACCTGAGAGACGTATACGAAGCCCGCTTCTGTTACGGCGACGCCGATGCCGATATGCGTCCAGCTTTTGCCGAGAAGCGCCTGCCTGTGTCCTGTGGATGACGACAGGAATGCGGCTTCGGCGTGATAGATGCTTCTGGAGCGCGCAATGTTTTCGCTTGCGCCCGCATAGGAAACGCCGAACTGCTTCAGCATGTTTTTCATGTTTCCGTAGGTTGGGGACTTGTGAGCGAAGTAGCCGTTATTCAGCATGTCCTCCGCCTTGATCCGGGCGATTGCCGAAAGCGTTGGATCGAGTATGAGCGGAGGAAGGCCGTATCTTGCACGGTCCTCGTTCACAAGAGAAAGCATCTGCATCTCGAGCGAGGAGGCGTTTGCCGCGTCTGCATGCCGGGGAATCGCAAGAAGAGTCAGGGCAAGAACAAGGGTTAAAAGAAGGGATATTGCTTTTGGGGATTTTCTCATGTGGCATTAGCTCCTTTCGTATATCGGGTACTTTACCATCATACGCTTTCGAAGCCGGAAAACGCAAATGATTTGGAAGAATTGAGCCAAGGGAATATATGCCTTATGCTTAGTTGAATATATAGGAGGAACGACAATGAAGCTGATTAAGTGCCCCAGGTGCGAACTGAATTACATTTACGAGAACGAGAAGATTTGTTCCGTTTGCAAGCGCGATGTACGCGGTGAAGTTGAGCAGGACGATGTGCTCGAGCTTTGCTCCGAGTGCGGCGAGCATCCCGTAATGCCGGGTCAGGAAGTATGCGTATACTGCCTGAAGGAGCTTCAGAGGAGAAGCGCCGTCGTTGTGAACGACGATTCCTCTCCGATGACGACCGAGGAGCCCAACCTGAACATCGATCCCAGTGCAATGGATGAAATCAACATCGATCTTCCCGACGATGTCGATGCGCCGTTCGATGCGGACGACGAGGACTTTGATGACGATGCGGACTTTGACGACGAAGAAGACGAGGAATAAGCGTGAAAGTATTCGCTATTGCAGACTTGCATCTTCCGGCCGGTGACGATAAACCGATGGATATATTCGGACCGCACTGGGAGCGGCATTTCGAGCGGATCTGCGAGGATTGGCGCGAGAAAGTGACAGACGACGATGTTGTGCTGCTTCCCGGCGATATCAGCTGGGCGATGCGCCTTTCGGACGCGAAAGGCGATTTGGATGCGATCGGCGCGCTTAAGGGAATCAAGATTCTCACCAGAGGCAATCATGATTACTGGTGGAACTCGATCAGCCGCGTGCGTGAGGCGCTCACGGGCCGTACATATGCGCTGCAAAACGACGCGCTGCGCGTAGGGGACGTGCTGTTTGCCGGAACGAGAGGCTGGATTCTTCCGGCGGAAGGCGTGCAGGCGGACGATATCAAGATCTATGAAAGGGAATGCGCAAGACTCAGGCTTTCTCTGGAGGCGGCGCGCAGAATCGACAAAAATCTTCCTCTGATCTGCATGCTCCACTATCCTCCACTGACCGACGAAAAAAGGGACACGGAGATGACGCGCCTTTTGAAGGAATTCGGCGTTTCGCATGCGGTCTACGGTCATCTTCACGGTCCGTCGCTTTACGGCGCTTTCAGAGGCGTACATGACGGCATCGAATATCATCAGGTTTCCTGCGACGGATTGGGCTTCAAGCTCAAAGCCATATATGAATTCTGATCATTCTTGAATACTTGCCCTCGGGTTGCAGCCCGGGGGCTTTTTTTATGCGTCTTTTCGTCAAAAACCGACTTTAACAATAATTTAACGTGAAAAAGTTGGGGAAAATATGGGGAATTAAGTAAAGTACAGTGGCAATTTGATGAGCAAAATGGTATAATTAGGAGGACTAAATGGAATTTGAACGCGATTTTGAAAAAAGGGGGGATCGAGTGTGAGCATGGAGACATTTACCGGCAGCGCTTTGCATACGATCGATCCCAAGGGACGCGTTTTTATTCCGACGCATTACCGTGAATCGCTGGGTGTTGATTTTACGATCGCGCTCAATAATGATTTCAGAACCATCGCTTTATATCCGAATGACATTTGGAGGAAAAAAGTACAGTCCTATGCGTGCATACCCGACGCTGATCGGCGGGGCAGAAATGTGGTCAGGCATTTCATGGGAAACGCATACACGCTTTGTAATCTGGATTCGCAGGGGCGAATACTGATACCGCAGGAGCTGCGCTCAATGTTTGACTTAACGGGCGCAAGAGAGATTCGCTTTATCGGCGTTGGCGACTATCTCGAAATCTGGAATCCGGAGAGATACCACGGCCTTATGTACGAGCCGGATGAAATTATCGATCGGGAGCTGGATTATGTATACGAGACATATTTCAGCAAGCGGAATACTACGGGCGTAAACGTGTAATATGAAAGGGGAGGAAAATATGAGGAGCGTACAGACGGAACAAAAGCGAATCACCGGACGGAACGCGGATCTCTATCATTGGGTAGACCGCACACAACCGAATAAGCGCCCTCAGTATCGTCCTCCGTTCGAAGAGACGAGTAAGACTCGGACGGCGGACAGCCGCCTGCTCAGCAAAGCGTTTATGTATTTGGCGTTTATCGTACTGGTATTCACGGTTTCGCTTGCCATCGGCATGCTGGCTCAGAATGCAAGTATAAAGCAGGATACCACGAAAATACAGGAGGAGTGCGAAATTCTCGAGGCAAAGATAAATAATCTAGCAGTGGATCTTGCTTCAAATTCGCGCAGCGATAAAATAATACCGTTGTCAGAAGAACTGCTCGGCATGGAAAAAGCGAATGTAAACAAAATATATGTGCTTACGGCAGTGCCCAAAGATACCGATGACAGCGCTCTGACGGCGGAGGCGATTATTGGCGGCCGTTAATACTTGCGTTTAATACGCGGGGAGGCGCATGGATGGTTCCGACGGGAAACGTGATCAGAAGGCGCACGGCGCTTACGATGGGTATCTTTCTCATACTGTTTCTGATTTTGTTCTCAAGGCTTTTTGTACTTCAGGTAGTTCAGGCTCGGAGTCTTCAGGAAAAGGCGCAGGCGCAGTGGACGAGTGAAACGATTATTCAGCCGATGCGCGGCGCAATACTGGATAGAAACGGCAGCGTGCTTGCCATGAGCGCAACGGCATATACGCTCTCGGTAAGCCCCAGGCAGGTGTCGGATGCGTCAATGCTTTCGAGCCTGCTTTCGCCGCTTCTGGATATGGACGAAGGCGAAATATACAAAAAAGTGTCGGACAAATCCAAGGGCAGTGTAATTATCAAAAGACAGCTTGACAGAAATACCGCGCAGCAGATCAAGCTGATGATGGCAAACGGGGAAAAAAGCGTGAAAGACGCGCTTGACGGAGCCTACCTTGAAGAGGATAAGCGGAGATACTATCCAAACGGCGCGTTTGCTTCTCAGCTTTTGGGACTTACCACCATCGACGGCGTAGGACAGTCGGGGCTTGAAGGGTCGCTGAACAATTATCTCAGCGGAAGAACCGGATATGTGGTTTCCGAAATCGACGGTAAGGGGCGCGAGCTTAACAACTCCTCCGGCGACTATATCGAGTCAAAGGACGGCTGCACCGTATATTTGACCATCGATCAGGCGATACAATCCTATGCCGAAAAGGCGGCAAGGGAAGCGATGGAGGTAAATAGTGCGCAGGGCGTAAGGATTATTGTGATGGATCCGGATACCGGGGAAATTCTCGCGATGGTTTCAAAACCGGATTACGATCCCAATGATCCGCCCAGAGGCGATGTAAAAAGCCTCACGGAGCTTATGAGAAACCGCTCGATCGCCGATTCATACGAGCCGGGTTCCACGTTTAAGATCATTACGATGGCTGCCTGCATCGAAGAAAAGCTTACCAATCTGTCCGAATGGTTTTATTGTTCGGGCAGTATCTATGTAGAGGGCGGCAGAGTCAGATGCTGGGGAAACCCGCACGGCGCTCAGTCGCTTACCGAGGCGCTTGAAAACTCCTGCAATCCCGTGTTTGTGGAATTGGGGCTTCGCCTGGGTACGGAAACGTTTTACGATTATCTGGAAGCGTTCGGCTTTGGCCGAAAGACGGGCGCCGACATACCGGGCGAGGGCAGCGGAATCGTGATCGGTCGCGAGTATGTAAAACGCGTGGACATCGCGCGAATCGGGTTCGGGCAGTCGATCGCCGTAACGCCTCTGCAGCTTTTGACGGCGGCATGTGCCGTTGTAAACGGGGGCAACCTTTTGGAGCCTTATGTAGTCAAAGAGATACGAGATTTGGAAGGAAATGTCGTTGAGAAGGGCGAAATCAAAGTTGTTGCAAATCCGATATCACCCGAGACCAGTGGGATTCTCAGAAGCATGCTGGAAAGCGTCGTAGAAAACGGCGGCGGAAAGAATGCATATATCGAGGGCTACCGCGTCGGCGGAAAGACGGGAACGGCGCAGGTATATGTAGACGGCGTTGTTTCATCCGATACGCATATTGGTTCGTTTATCGGATTTGCGCCGATGGATGATCCTGAAATTGCGGTGCTTGTGATCGTGGACAGGGCAGATATGAATCCGGATTACGGAAGCGTGACTGCGGCTCCGTTTGCAAGGGATATCCTCCGGCAGTCGCTTGTGCATATGGGAATTGAAAGAGAAGCGGGAACTGACGGGATGGTTCAAATGAACGCGGTTCCGGATGTTTCCGGTGAGACGCTTTCAAGCGCGTCAAAACGCCTGAAGGCGGAGGGATTTACTTATGTCCTGAGCGGGCGCGGAAAGACCGTTAAAGATCAGCTGCCCAAGGCGGGCGTCAGTATGGCAAAGGGTTCGATTGTCATGCTGTATATGGATGGAAATACTGAGATAGATGAAAATGCATATGTGTCCGTTCCGGATGTTGTCGGAATGAGCGTAATGGAGGCCAACCGCGTAATTGCGTCATACGGGCTGACAATGCGGGTAAACGGTTCGGGAATCGCCGTATCTCAAACGCCGGAGGCGTCGGAGAAAGTGTTCCCGGGCGCAGAAATAAATGTGGATTTTGCCCTTCCGGGATAAATCCGAAGAATGGACGAATTCGATGTAGGGGGCTTAATGCGAATGAAAATCGCCGGTTTGATGAAAGATATTCCTGTGAACTGCCGACTGATCGGAGACGGTGAAACGGAAATAAACCAGCTGTGCACGGATTCCAGAAAGGTAACGCCGGGGTGCCTGTTTTTCTGCATTCCCGGAATGCATATGGACGCGCATGATTTTGCGCCCGAGGCTGTAAAAAAGGGCGCGAAGGCGCTGGTTGTCGAAAGAGAACTGAATGTTGCCTGCCCTCAGATTCTGGTTGAAAATGTAAGGCTTGCCATGAGCTATATTTCATCCCGCTTTTTTTCGGATCCGTCCAAAGAAATGAAGATCATCGGAATTACCGGAACCAAGGGAAAGACTACAACGAGCTTTCTCTTAAAATCGATTCTGGAAAAAGCAGGGCACAAGGTGGGACTCATCGGAACCGTATGTACCTTGATCGGCGATGAAGAGCATGAATCCGGAAAAACCACGCCGGATCCCGTGGAATTCCAGGAAATCTTAAGAAAAATGGCGGATGCAAAGTGCGAGTACGTGGTAATGGAGGTTTCCGCACACGCTTTGGCCATGCATAGAGTTGCGGGCATTACATTTGAAGCGGCGGGCTTTTTGAATCTGTCGCTGGATCATCTGGATTATTTCAAGACGATGGAAAACTATCTGGCCGCGAAACTGGAAATCATTTCGCTTGCCGATAAAATGATTGTGAACGTGGACGATGAGCGCGTGCGCGACGCCATGGAGGAAAGAAAAGTTAAGTACACCAAGATCGGTATTCGGGAAAAAGCAGATCAATATACAAGGAATATCGAGATCACCGAAAACGGACTTTCTTTCAAGCTGTTCTTCCATAAGCGCGCGGAGATGGACATAGCTTTGCAGCTCACGGGTATATTCAATGTGTACAATGCCATGATGGCGGCGTCTCTTGCGGATTCATGCGGTATCGGCGCTGAGGCGATTGAGAAGGGTCTTGCATCGCTTAAAGCCGTTCCGGGCAGAATAGAGCTGCTTGATACGCATACGGAATACCGGGTAATACTGGACTATGCTCATTCTCCGGACGCGCTTGAAAACATACTCAAAGCCGTAAGACAGACCACAAAGGGAAGGCTGATTGCGCTTTTCGGCTGCGGCGGCGGAAGAGACCGGCTGAAGCGCCCGGTGATGGGCAGAATCGGCGGCGAGCTTGCCGATCTTTCGATTATCACCAGCGACAACCCCAGAAACGAAGACCCGAATGAGATCATAAGCCAGATCACGGAAGGAATTCGGGAAACCAAGGGAGAATATGTGATCATTGAAAACCGCCGCGAAGCAATCCGGCACGCGCTCACGATCGCCGAAAAGAATGATACGGTCGTTCTTGCGGGCAAGGGTCATGAAACATATCAGGAGATCATGGGCGAAAAGCAGCCCTTCGATGAGAAAGTGATCGTGCAGGAGCTGCTGGATGAGATTATGGGCGGTATGTAACGGAGGAATTGAGAAGTATGCAGAAGCTGATTTTTACCCTTCTGGTTTCGTTTGCGCTTTCTATGATCGTCGGCCCTTTTATCATTCCGTGGCTGAAACGTTTGAAGGTGGGGCAGACCATCAACCCCTTCGGACCGAAATCGCATGTAGGCAAGCAGGGAACGACTACGATGGGCGGCCTGGTATTTATCGCCGCTTCCGTAATCGCATCGCTTATATTTATTGATTACACCGGCGCAAAAGGGCAGTTTGTTTGGATTCAGCTTTTGTGCATGCTTTCGTTTGCATTGATCGGCTTTGTGGACGACTACATCAAGGTGGTAAAAAGGCGTTCGGAGGGACTTACGCCGAAACAGAAGCTTTTTCCGCAGTTCGTATTTGCCGTCGGCATTTCAATGATCGCGTATTTCCATCCGATGATCGGCTCCAGGCTTTTGGTGCCGTTTACGAAGCATGAAATCAATTTGGGCATTTTCTATATTCCCTTCATGGTAGTAGTTATTGTGGGCGTAGTAAATTCCGCAAATCTTCTTGACGGCCTTGACGGGCTTTGTGCGGGAAGCTCCATGATCGATTTCGGAACTTTTGCGCTGATTGCGCTTTCATTAAGCGCCGCCAACGGCGAAATTGACGCGGATCTTTATAACACAGCCATCTTTTCGGGCGCGCTTTGCGGAGCGCTTCTGGGCTTTTTGAGGTTCAACACATATCCGGCCTCCGTGATTATGGGCGACGTCGGCTCCTTTGCCGTCGGCGGCGCGCTCGTCGGCGCTGCGATTGTTACCCGTCTTACGCTGATTCTTCCGATCATCGCCTTTGCCATGATGATTTCCAGCATTTCGGATATTCTCCAGGTTCTCTATATTCGTTGTACGCACGGAAGAAGACTTTTCAGGATGGCGCCCCTTCATCACCATTTTGAACTTAGCGGAATTCCTGAAACCAAGATTGTCACAATGTATGATATTATGACGGCGCTTTTGTGCCTGCTTGCGCTGGCAGGGTTTGCCGGATAACCGAAGGAGGGCAATCAATGATCGGGAAAAAGGTACTCGTCTGGGGAATGGCAAGATCGGGCATTGCCGCGGCGAAGCTGTTAAACGACGCGGGCGCGTATGTCAGGATCAACGATCTCAAAAACGCAGATCAGATCGGTTCTCAAATTGACGAATTAAAGCTTCACGGCATAGAATGGCGTCTGGGCGAGAACATCGAAAATGTGCTTGACGGTATGGATATGCTGGTGATCAGCCCCGGCATTCCCGAGGCGCATCCGGCTGTGAAAAAAGCCAGAGATATGGGCATTGAAGTGATCGGGGAAGTGGAGCTTGCGTATCGGCTCAGCCGCGGCCGTGTGGTTGCTGTGACCGGAACCAACGGAAAAACCACTACCACCAGCCTGCTTGGCGAAATTTTCAAAAATGCCGGGAAGGTTACATATGTGGTTGGAAATATCGGAGACCCCTACAGCGCATACGCCTCAAAAATGAAGGACGAGGATATGGTCGTATGCGAAATTTCCTCATTCCAGCTGGAAACGGTAAATACGTTTCGGCCGGAGGTCTCTCTGGTTTTGAACATTTCCGAGGATCATCTGAACAGACACGGCACCATGGAAAACTACGCCGATATGAAGGCGAGGGTGTTTGAAAACGAGGATGAAACTGGATGGGTGGTTTTAAACTACGACGATCCCGTTACCAAAGAAATGGCGAAGAAAGCAAAATGCCGCGCTGCATGGTTTTCAAGAACATCTGTGCCGCCCGTTGGAGCGTATGTTCGGGACGGCGTGATCGTATACAAGGACGAAAAATGCGTGACCGAGGTATGCAGAACGGAGGATGTGTATATTCCGGGACCGCATAATCTGGAAAATGCGCTGGCCGCAACCGCAGCTGCGATTTGTGCGGGCATTTCTGCGCCGGTAATCCGTCATACGCTGAGAACCTTCAGAGGCGTAGAGCACAGAATTGAAACTGTGAGAACGATAAACGGCGTAAAATACATCAACGATTCCAAGGGTACGAATCCTGATTCCACCATCAAGGCGGTACAAACCATGAAGGAGGATACGGTGATTCTGCTTGGCGGGTCGGAAAAGAATTCCGATTTCTCCGAACTTTCCGCTATCATTAAGGACAGCAAAATTATCTATGCGGTTCTGATCGGAAAGACCGGTGAAAGAATCGGGGAGAGCCTTAAGAATGCCGGCTTTACAGCCCTTGAATACGCAGGGTATGATTTTGAAAAGGCAATTGCGATTGCGGGCAAACATGCGCCGGTTGGCGGAAATGTGCTTTTGTCGCCTGCATGCGCAAGCTTTGATATGTTTGACGACTATGAGCACAGAGGGCGCGAGTTTAAGAGAATCGTAAACGCGCTTGAGGAAAACGGAATTTGAACTTCAGCCGCTTACGCGGCGCCAAAGATAAATCAGGTCTGCCGTTTTTTCGGAGCATTCGCGGAAAACGGCCTGACAAAGGAATACTTGTATCGTTTGTTCTTCTGATCGTAACCGGACTTATTGTATTGTACGCTGCCAGCTATTACAACGCGCTTGAAAGCGGGAACGCCCTGAAAGACGTAATCAGCCAGCTTTTCGGCATACTGGTCGGAGGCGGGGTCATGCTGTTTGCTTGGAAGCTCGATTACAGAAGGCTGAACGATCCGAGAATCATATCATCGCTTTTGCTGGTTTCGCTTCTTTTGCTTGTTCTGGTAGCAATTCCCGGAGTGGGCGTGTATCTTAACGGCTCAAGACGGTGGCTGAGAATCGGACCTGTCAGTTTTCAGCCGTCAGAAATGGCGAAGTATTCGATGATACTGTTTATGGCGAGAGCGCTTTCATCGCCGAACCGGGATATACGTTCGCTGTTTACGGGACTTGTTCCGCTGTTTGTGATTCCCGGCATCATGTTTCTTCTGATACTCATGCAGCCCAATCTGTCAACGGCGGGCTCTATTGTCATTTCTTCTGCCGTCATGACGATGATTGCGGGTGCAAGGTGGCTGCATCTTGCCGGAATCGGCATTTTGGGATGTATTGTTGGCGTATACTACGCGCTTTCAGAGCCTTACAGGCGCGCGAGAATGATATCGTTTGTCGATCCGTTCCGCTATCTTTCCAATGAAGGCTATCAGCTTGCGCAATCGCTCATGGCGTTTGGAAGCGGCGGTCTTTTCGGAATGGGGCTTGGACGCGGACGGCAGAAATTTGCGTTTTTGCCGTATCCGGAAAGCGATTTTATATTCGCGGTGGTTGGCGAGGATTTGGGGCTTTTCGGGTGCGCATGGGTGCTCAGCCTGTTTATGGCGTGTTTGTTTTTCTCACTCAGAAGCGCAATCCGCTGTCCGAACCGATTCGGAAGCCTTTTGTCCTCGGGAATCGCCTGTATGATCGGCGTACAGACAGTTTTGAATATCGCTGTTGTTATGGGGCTAATGCCCACAACCGGGCTGCCGCTTCCTTTTTTCTCGGCGGGCGGAACGTCGGTATCTATGATTATGGGCGCAGTGGGTTTGATTTTTAATATATCATCCGAAAATGATACAGCGTTATAGTGGAATACAGAGCGCATAAAAGATCATTGCAGAAGAAACATTTAAAGGCGGTGTACAGATGGATCGCAATTCTCCGGTCAGGCGAAGTCCGCAGGCGGGCGCAAGACCGCTTTCTTCAGGCGTTAAAAAGGCGCCGGGCAGCGCAAAGGCAAATCCAGGCGTTAAAAAGGCGCCGGGCAGCGCGAAACCCGTTGCCGGTGTAAAAAAGAAAAAGAAGTATAAAAAGAGCGCATATTCTATAAAAGACGCAAGGGTGATCGGCGTACTTATGCTGATTGCAGTTTTTGTACTTGTAATACTCCTGACCGGAAAACAGAATACCATTCAGCAGGTAGTGGTTGTAAAAGAGGATTGGAGCGGGAAATACGCCGATATTACGGATGAACAGATCATCCGCGCGAGCGCAATTAAAATGGGCGCGCAGATGGATTCCATATATGAGATACAGGAGGAAGCCGAGCGCGGCATAAATTCATTGGGATATACGGATTTTCAATCGATGGAGAGGTTGGGAAGAAACAAAGTAGAGATACGGGTAAAGGAGCGTAAGCCCGTCGCCGTGCTCGATGCGAGCGGAAATCTGGTACTGATTGACAAAGAAGGATGTGTGCTTTCCCATCTGGATTCGCTGCCGACCTATGATGTGGTTTATGTAACGGGCTGCGAATTGATTCTGCACGAAGAGGGAAGCCTTGTAGTTACGAGAAGAGACGAGCAGCTTGAAAACGTACTGACCATTACATCCGCTATCCGAAAGGGCGGATACACGGATGTATACTCGGAGCTGAATGTAAAAAATGAAAACAGTTTTTATCTGGTGACCAATACCAGCCTGATCGTTCAATTCTATGACGCCGAAACCGTTGAAAAGACGCTTACTTTTGCAAAGGAAATCATGGCGCAGGGAATTACGAGCGGAAAAGTAATCATCAGCGGCAACTACGCGGATTACCAGCCGACGGGAGGGGTGGATAGTCTGTAAGATAAAATGTAAAAATGTAATAAAATTGAATCAGAAAAGAAATATTCACCAAAAAAGTGTTTACAAAGAGGCGGGTTATCCTGTATAATTAGAATACAGGATGAGAATATAAGATTTACGGTCGAATGAGGCGGGAGATAGAGCAAGATGAGAACACAAGTAGCAGCTATCGAGTTTGGCACCTCGAAAATCGTTACTGTGATCGCTGAGAGCGGCGGCTTCAACCGTTGCGATATAATCGGAAGCGGCACGGTGCCGTATGACGGATATCAGGGCGGAGATTGGGTTACGCCGAACCGGCTGGCGCAGGCGGTGTTTAATTCCATCAGTGCGGCTGAAAAGGATGCGAACACAAAGATAAAAGATATATACATTGGAATTCCCTGCGAATATGTGCACGTAGTCAGCACGGAGGCCTCCGTTGCCATTCGCGGAGAACGGGGCCGTGTATCCGAAGAGGATATTGACGAAGTGCAGGACATGGCGGCAAACGTATTCCGCTTTGACAGAAAAGGCGGAAATGTAATTCATCGTTCGCCGGCATGGTTCTCCATTGACAACGGAAAGCGGACGATGGTGCCTTTGAATATGCAGGGTCAGAACCTGAGCGCAAAGGTTTCGTTTGTCGTAGCGGATCAGATGTTTTTGGATGACATGCGCGAGCTCATGGATTCCATGGGCCTTTGCATAAACGGCTTTTTGTCGCCATCCTTCGGCGAACAGCTTCTTCTTACTTCCCTTGAAGAGCGTGAAAAGCCCGGCATATTTGTAAATGTAGGCTTCCTGAATACAGAGATCAGCGTTATTGAAGGCGACGCGATGGTTTACCACGCGGTGCTTCCGATGGGCGGAGGACATATTACGGAAGATCTTTCCAATGCCATGGAAATTCGCGAGCATGAAGCGGAACAGCTTAAAAGATGCTTTGTGCTTGGCGCGGATCGGTTCGAATTGATCGATCCCCCTCGGTTTACGGATGAATACGGAAGAAAGCTCGATTTCGAGCCTGATTTTGTAAAGGACTGCATGCGCAAAAGCGTCGATGAACTGTGCGGCATGATTGAGATGACGATTGAGGATGCAAAGGATCATCTGCTTCCCAGATCCGTTGTATACTTGACGGGCGGAGGACTTGCACTGATCCGCGGCGGAAGGGAATATCTTTCCTCTAAGCTCAAGCGTCCCGTGAAGACGCCGCTTCCGAAGATGCAGAAGCTAAACAGCCCGGTATATACCAGCATTATGGGACTGGTAGATCTGATTTTTGATTCTATTGAGCAGCGGTCGCCGGAGCAGGATACGCTTCCTGGCCGCTTAGCGGAAGGCTTCCGCGGCTTGTTCAACAGGAAATAGAGAAGGAATACAAACAATAGCGAGGGGGATGCCTTGTGCTCGAATTTGAACTGGAATCCAATAACAATTTTGCGTCTATTAAAGTCGTTGGCGTAGGCGGAGCGGGAACAAATGCCGTGAACCGCATGGTAGACAACGGCCTTCGCGGCGTTGAGTTCATCGCCGTAAATACCGATAAGCAGGCGCTTGCGCTTTCCAAGGCGGAAACGAAAATTCAGATCGGCGAGAAGCTCACCAAGGGTCTCGGCGCCGGCGCGAATCCCGAAGTCGGCAAGCGCGCGGCGGAGGAGAGCAGAGAGGAACTGGCGTCCATTATGAAGGGCGCGGATCTCGTGTTCGTTACCTGCGGCATGGGCGGCGGCACCGGCACCGGCGCGGCTCCCGTAATCGCGGAAATCGCACGCGATCAGGGCATTCTCACCATCGGCGTTGTTTCCAAGCCCTTCATGTTCGAAGGCCGTCAGCGTATGAAGAATGCCGAAAACGGCATTGAAGCGCTGAAGGCGAATGTGGATACGCTGGTAGTCGTTCCCAATGACCGCCTGCTTCAGATCGTTTCCAAGGGCACCACGATGACCGAGGCCTTCAAGATTGCCGACGATACTCTCCGTCAGGGCATTCAGGGCATCTCCGACCTGATCGCGGTTCCTGCCATGATCAATCTGGACTTTGCAGACGTTCGCACCGTTATGGAATCCCGCGGCCTTGCCCACATGGGCATCGGCACCGGCAGCGGCGAAAACCGCATGGTAGAGGCCGCCAAGCAGGCGGTTTCCAGCCCCATGCTTGAAACCTCCATCGACGGCGCAAGAGCAGTTCTGATCAACATCACCGGCAGCCCCGATACCTCCATCATCGAGGTCAATGAGGCCGCGCAGCTGATCACTCAGGCGGCGGATCCGGAAGCCAACATCATCTTCGGCGCAGGAATTGATGAGAGCCTCGTGGACGAAGTACACATTACCGTCATCGCCACCGGCTTTGAAAAGACTCCTTTCCCGGACAAAAAGAGCGCCAACCCCTTCCAGAGAAAAGCGGAGCCCGCGCCTCAGCCGGCGGAGCCGATTGGCTTGAATATCGATCCCATCGAAGGCGGAGCTTCCATTCCTCCGATCTTTGATAAGCGTCCCGAAGCGCCGCAGCGCCGTCCGCAGCCGCGTCCCGCGCAGCCCCGTCCTCAGCAGAAGCCCCAGCAGCGCCCGCAGCCCCGTCCGCAGCGTGAAAACAGCTATGCGCCCCAGGCGAGCACCCGCGTACCGGAGCGCCGCAGCGCCCGCGTATACGAGTCCAATGACACGTTTGCCGAGCAGCGCCCCCAGAGAAGAGGTTTCTCTCCCGACGTACCGAGCTTCCTTAAAAGACGCGAAGTAAAGGAAGACGACGAATAAAAGCCAATATAAGAAGAACGCTTGTGCGGAAAATGTACGGGCGTTTTTCTTTTTGCCTAAAAGAATGTAGTTTTTTGGCCAAATGCGGGAAGAAATCGGCCAAAAGTTCTCGGATCGAATATAAATACGAGAATTTGTTCTTGATTCCTGTGTGAAAATCGTGTATAATATTTTTGTGAAATATAACGCAGGAGGGATGCATATGAAGCTTATCATCGCAATCGTACAGGATGAGGACGCTTCCAAGCTTGTCAGCACGCTGATGAACGAAGGCTATGGCGTTACGAAACTGGCAACTACAGGCGGATTCCTGCGCGCAGGTAACACCACCCTGCTCGTCGGCGTTGAGGACAACAAGCTGGATGGAGCTATGGGCGTTATTGAAAAGATCTGCCGCAGCCGCAAACAAATTGCGACAGCCCCCACCCCGATGTCTGGTGCGGCCGGCGCATATGTGCCGTATCCGATTGAGGTTATGGTAGGCGGCGCCACCGTGTTTGTAATGAATGTGGATCAGTTCAAGAAGTTCTGATGCAAGGCGTACAGACATTTACAGATTTTCGCGCGAGACCATTTTTGATCGAGCAGATGATGCGTCCGGTGAAAGCCGGGCGCATTGTCCATGCCCAGCTTTTCCAGGGGCCTGACGGCGTAGGAAAAAGAACGGCGGCGGAATTATGCGCGCGCGCGATGAACTGCCGGGACGCGATCAATCCTCCCTGCAACAAATGTCCGTCCTGTCTTCAGTTTTTAAGCGGGAATTCGCCGAATCTGATCCGCGTGAAGCCGGAAAAAAACCAGATCAAGGTGGATCCGATCAGAGATGTGATAAGCAAGGTAAGCCTGAAGCCGAATGAGGGAAGGCTTGCCGTAATCATTGAGGACGCGGACAAAATGAACGAGAACGCGCAGAATGCGCTTCTTAAGACGCTTGAGGAAGCGCCGGAATATGCGGTTTTCTTTCTGATTGCGGAAAAGGCGGGCGTATTGCTTCCTACGATCCGCTCAAGATGCCAGATGTTCCGCTTTGCGCCGCTTTCCAATGAAGAAGTGAAAAGCGGACTGATGCACCTTGGAATCAGTGAAATTGAAGCGGAAAACGCTTCAAAGATTTCAAACGGCTCGATCGGGCTTGCGCTTAAGAGAATGAAGGACGATGAAACAGAACCTTTCAGAAGAAAGGTGCTTTCAGCATTAAAGCGGATAAAGAAAAATTCGGACGTTGCAAACGCTTTTCTGGAATTGCAGGATGAAAAGGATAAAGCATCTGAGATTCTGGAAATCTATGAAAACACGGCGCATCGGCTGATCAGATATGCGTTTTCAAAAGCAAACGAGCTTTCGGAGGATGAAAAGGCGATCCTGTCAAACGGCATAAACGGAGCAAAGCTCATGGAAGCCGTGGTCATGTGCGCAAAGAGGCTGAAGGCAAACGTTTCGTTTCAATCGGCAATGGAAATGCTGTTTTTTGATATAGTAAGTCAGGAGGACAAGGGGTAGATGGCAACCGTTATCGGCGTCCGCTTCAAAAAGGCGGGCAAGGTATATTATTTCAGCCCGGGCGATGTATGGCCCAAGCCCGGCGAGAACGTAATTGTAGAAACGACCAGAGGCATTGAACTGGGCGAGGTTGTAACCGGAGCCAGAGAGGTTTCCGATGAAGCGATCGTTCAGCCGCTCAAAAACGTCATTCGAAAGGCGACGGAGACGGACCTTCAGATTCAGGAAAAGAATGTGAAGCGCGAAGAGGAAGCCTTTAAAGTATGCATTCAGAAGATAGAACAGCACAAGCTTGAAATGAAGCTTGTAAATGTTGAATATACATTTGACGACAGCAAAATCATATTCTACTTCACGGCAAACGGCCGAGTGGATTTCAGAGACCTGGTCAAGGATCTGGCGGGTATTTTCCATATGCGCATCGAACTCAGGCAGATCGGCGTGAGGGATGAGGCGAAGATGCTGGGAGGCTTGGGCGCTTGCGGAAGGCAGATTTGCTGCGGCGCGTTCCTGGGCGATTTCCAGCCGGTTTCGATCAAAATGGCGAAGGAGCAGAATCTGTCGCTCAATCCCACCAAGATTTCCGGACAGTGCGGCAGACTGATGTGCTGCCTTAAGTATGAACAGGACTACTACGAGGAGACCCTCAAGCGCCTTCCGCGCGTGGGCAAGGAAATCATGACGCCCGACGGCGTAGGATATGTAACGGAAATCAATGTGCTTCGCGAAAAGGTGAAGGTGCGCGTGCGCACGGGCGACGATACGTTTGAGGTTCGCGATTACGGCGTGGACGATGTAAGAAAGCTTCAGCCGGGCGAGAAATTAATGGAAATCGAAGCGCAGATGAGAAGCGCTGAGAAGGATAATGCGAACGAAACGCGTGATAAAGAAGAAGAAAACCAGGACGAAGCAAAGAAAAGGCGATATCCGAGGCCGAAGGCGGTAAAGACGCTGAACACCGACGAATATATGGAAATTCACGCGGAAGGTGATGGCGAAACGGGCGCTTCCGACGGCGGCAAAAAGCGCCGCCCACCCAAGCAGAACGATGAAAACGGGAAGGGCGAAGATATGCAGGCAAATGCAAAGCAAACGCGCCCTGATAACAGAAAAAAGAATCACAACCGCCGCCGCGAGGAAAATTCCGAGCGTGCAAGCGCCGAGAAAGCCCCTTCGGATGAATAAATCAAGATTTTGTAAACCCTCAAAAAGGGGGTGTACAATCTCAAAAAAGCATGCTATAATACCTTAGCCCTAAATGAAAGAACCCTGGTTTTGCCGTATCCCTCCCCGGTGGTGTCCCTGCCGATGTAAGGAACGAATCAACAAGGTAATCAATCATCGAACGGGCGCATAAGATTAGGAGGGTTTTATCCATGTTCGAAGACAAGACTTTGGTATGCCGTGAGTGCGGCAATGAGTTCGTGTTCACCGCTTCCGAGCAGCAGTTCTACGCCGACAAGGGCTTCCAGAACGAGCCCGGCCGTTGCCCGGCTTGCCGTGCAGCCCGTCGTCAGGCTAATGGCCAGAACACCAACCGCGGCGAGCGTCAGATGTATGACGTGATCTGCGATGGCTGCGGCCGTCCCACTCAGGTTCCCTTCCAGCCCCGCGGAGATCGTCCCGTATACTGCCGCGACTGCTTCGAAGCGAATCGCCAGAGCCGTTATTAATCAATTGAAAGCCTTCCGAGAAATCGGAAGGTTTTTTCATGTGTCTGCCGGTTGACATGTGTGGTATAATGGTAAAAAGCGTATGTACGCACATAACGGGGGTATACGAATGAATATTACTGAAAGATTGAACGGCGATCTCAAAGAGTATCAGTCCATTCCCTTCTGGAGCTGGAATGACCGTCTTGATCCGGAAAGGCTCAGAAAGCAGATCCGCGATATGAAGGCGGCGGGCATCGGCGGTTTCTTTATGCATGCCAGAGGCGGCCTTACAACGGAATACCTGAGCGACGAATGGTTTGAAGACGTTGCAGCCTGCATTGACGAAGCAAAAAAGCAGGGCATGAATGCATGGGCATATGATGAGAACGGCTGGCCGAGTGGCTTTGCCGGCATGAAGCTGCTGGAAAACCCCGAGAATTTTGCGCACTATCTTACGTGCGAAGCCAGACCTTCCTTTGACGAAAATGCGCTCGCATGCTACAGAGTGGAGGAGGGAAACCTCATCCGCGTAACGGAGGACGAGGGAGAAAGCTGCGTTTGCATTTATGATAAGACCAATTCCTCTGTCGTAGATATCCTGAATTGGAAAATCGTACGCGATTTTATCGCGGAAACCCACGAGAAGTACTACGAGAGATTCAAGGATGATTTCGGAAAGGCGCTGGTGGGCTTCTTTACGGACGAGCCGCAGTATTTCCGCTATCGTACCGCGTATTCTCCGGTAATGCTGAAAGCATATGCGGATCGCTACGGTGAGGATCTCTTAAATGAACTCGGCGCGCTGTTTATCGACTGTGAACAGAGAGACAAGCTTCGCTGGCGCTACTGGAAGCTGATGAACGAATTGTATACCGAGGCCTTTGCGGGCCAGATTTACCGCTGGTGCGAGGAAAAAGGCATCCGTCTGACCGGTCACTCGATCGAAGAGCGCAACCTTTTCGGACAGATGATGTGCTGCGCGGGCATTATGCCGTTTTACGAGTACGAGCACATTCCGGGCATCGACTGGCTGGGAAGAGAAATCGATACGGAAATTGCGCCCAAGCAGGTGGCGTCCGCATCTCAGCAGCTGGGCAAGAAGCATGTAATTACCGAAACCTTCGCCTGCTGCGGCTGGGACGTAACGCCCAAGGAGCTGAAGAGAATTGCCGAATGGCAGTATGTAAACGGCGTAAACCAGATGTGCCAGCATCTGTATCCCTATTCCATCCGCGGCCAGAGAAAGCGCGACTATCCCGCGTTCTATACCGATCACAATCCGTGGATGAAGGAATTCAAAAGTTTTAACGATTATTTTACGGCGCTGGGCTACATGCTGGCAGAGAGCCGCGAAATTGCGGAGACGGTGGTAATTCATCCCGTACACAGCGCCTATTTCACCTTCAAGCGCGATGAACCGGACTGCGTAAAGGAGCTTGACAGGAAGTTCGCGTCGCTTGTGGAAACTCTGGGCGCGCACGGCATCGGCCATCACTATGTCGATGAATCGATGCTAGCGAAGATGGGCTCCGTAAAGGGGCACAGGCTCGCAGTCGGAAAGTGCTCCTACGCCTATGTGGTCGTTCCCGATATGCGTGGCCTTGACAAGACGACGGTAAGCCTTCTCAAGGAATACGTCGCCGGCGGCGGAAAGCTGTATTTCGCAGGCGAAAAGGTACCCGAGCTTGTAAACGGCGAGAAGGCGGATATCGGTCTTACCAGCAACATCCGCTTTGAGGATATCAAAAACCCCGGCGTATCGCTGGATAAGCACGATACCGCAATTCGAATGACCATCAGAAGAAGCGATTTCGGCGACTTCATCTATGCAGTAAACCTTTCCAAAAACGAAAGGGAAGAGGCAAAGTTGCATGTAAACGCGCGCGGCGCAAAGAAATTCGATCTTGAAAAGCGCGTGTTCGCGCCCATCGTATTTGAGACGCTGGAGAACGGCGGCATTGATATTCCGCTTACGCTTGATGCGGGCGAATCGATCGTCATTTTCCTGTCAAGCGCCGCCAAGAGCGCGGAGAAAACAGCCTGTGAAGTAACGAGCGTCATCCCTGCGCCGCAGGCGTTTATCAGCAAGATGGACGAAAACGCGCTTACGCTGGATGTTTGCTCTCTTTCCTATGACAATAAGGAATACACCGAGCCGCTTCCGGTTATGGCGGTATCCGACAGGCTCTTAAGAGAGAAGAAAAACGGAAGCGTATATATCAAGTACCGGTTCGAAGTAAAGGCAAAACCCGCTGCCATCAGAGTGGAAGCGGAAAAGATGCACGCGGCGCAGGTTTGGTTAAATGGCGAAACGATTGAACTCGATCAGCCGGGAACGCAGGATTTCACGTTCGTAAGCGCGGATATTGCCAATCGAATCAAGTTCGGTACGAATGAAATCGTGTTCCTGATCGACTATTATCAGTCCGAGCATGTGTATAAGGTGTTTAACGGCGTGTACTACGATCACGACGATACTACGGAGAGCCTTGTAAACTGCTTAAGCTATGAAACGGATATCGAAGCGATCTATCTGCGCGGCGATTTCTGCGTGGAGACGGCAAAATACGAGGAAGGCGCAAAGCGCACGAAGCTGACGGACGGCCCGTTCAAGATCACGCTTCCGAGGAAGTACGTGTCCCTGAACGAGCTTGTGGAGGAAGGCTTCCCGTTCTTTGCAGGAACCATCACCGCAAACGTTCCCTTCGAGGCGTCGGGCAATGAAAAGCTCATGCGCTTGAACGGCAGGTTTGCCACCGCGCGCGTATCCGTAAACGGCGGGGAAGAAAAGCTTCTTATGTTTGATAACGCCTTTGATATTTCCAAGGATGTAAGAAAGGGCGACAACATAGTAAGCATTTCCATTACCAACAGCTGCCGCAATATCTACGGCCCCTTCCACAACCCCGTGGATCCGGATTCCTTCGCGGTAAGCCCCGATTCGTTTACGCTCTACGGCACGTGGGAAAACGGAAAGTCCAAACGGTATACGGACAGATATGCCTTTACATTCTTCGGAATCGACGAGATTCAGCTAATGTAATTTTCAAACGGATTCAAAAAGATGTTGGAGGCCGTCGGCTGTTCATGCATAGACAAAAGTCCTTTATATGAGGGGAAGACAATGTCTCGGAATGGAATCAGGGATGCGCGCACACTTGGCGCGCCCAAAATGGTTCTCCTCGGCTTCCAGCACATGTTTGCTATGTTCGGCGCAACGGTATTCATTCCCGCATTGACCGGCTTAAGCGTATCGGCTACGCTTCTGTTTGCAGGTCTTGGAACGCTTTTGTTCCACATTCTTGCCAAGGGCAAGGTTCCTGCATTTCTCGGATCGTCCTTCGCGTTCCTGGGCGGTTACGCAGCTATCACCAGATGGGATACCGTTGTAACCAATGAAGAGGGCGTTGCTCAGACGGTCAAGAGTATGTTTCATGCGGAATTCCTTCCGTATGCGTCCCTTGGTATCTTCTTTGCGGGCTTATTGTATCTGGCGCTCGCCGGCCTTATCAAGCTCTTCGGCGCTCAAAAGGTCATGCGCTTCTTCACGTCCATTGTAACCGGCCCCATCATCATCTGCATCGGTATCACGCTTTCCAACTCTGCCGTTGACAACTGCGCAAACAGCTGGCCCATCGCGCTGATTGCCATCGCCGTCGTCATCGTATGCAATATCTGGGGCAAGGGCATGATCAAAATCGTTCCCATCCTGATGGGCGTTCTCGCTTCTTACATTGTAGCCGCAATCTTCGGCAAGGCAGACTTTACCGCTGTCAAGGAAGCTGCCTGAATCGGCATTCCCTTCCGGATGAAGGACACCGTATTTTCCCTGTTCACCTCCGCCGGCGAATTTGCCTACGGTGCTGAGGGCGAAGTGATTTCGAAGGGCTCTCTGATCCTTACCTCCATCATCACCATCATGCCCATCGCGCTTGCGACCATCGATTTCTCCGAGAACCGCAACGTAATCATCGCGGCAGTCATCATGGTTCTGGCGCTGGGCATCAAGTTCTCCGCAGCCAGCGCGATCAGCTTCTCCATCGGCTCTGTCAACATCAGCCTTTCCGGCCTTGCCGTAGCGGCGATTGTCGGCATCGTACTGAACGCCGTTCTCCCCGGAAACGACTACGCTTTCGGAAAGAACCTCGAGGGCGACACCTCCGTAAACTGCAAGGTATAATCGCTTATGCAAATAAAGGGGCTGCTGCAGATTTTGCTTCTGCAGCAGCCCCTTTGCTTACGGATCGGGCGTTACGAACACCGTTCTCTGGTGCGTGTAGATGACAAAGCCGGGCTTTGAGCCTGACGGCTTTTTGACGTATTTTCGCATGGTGTAGTCGACCGCGACATTGGAAGACAGGCTGTATTTGGAATGCTTTGCCGCGAGCTTTGCGGCAAAGAGCATGGTTTCGTTGGTCGGATTTTCGCTTTTTACGATGACGTGCGAGCCGGGCGCGTCTTTTACATGAAGCCACCATTCATTGGGCATAGCGGAGAAGGTGAGCTTTTCGTTTTGAAGGTTGTTTTTGCCGACGAGGATTTCCGTTCCGTCGGCGGAAACATATTTCATAGGCTCTGACGGCGGGAGGGATTTTGTCTGGCGGCGGGTGGAGGTATCCTTCACATAGCCCTGCTTGATCAATTCGTCTCTAAGCTCGTACAGGGAGGATTCATCCGTACATTTGGAAAGGTTCTCCATAAGGCCTTCCAGATACAAAAGTTCCTCCTGTGCAAGCGCCTTTTGCTCAAGCGCCAGCTTTCTTGCGCTCTGCGCCTTTTTATACAGCTTGAAGTAGCGCTGCGCATTGGCCGTTGCGGACAGCTTTTCGTCGAGCTCGACTGTAAGCATCGCGCAGTTTTCATCGTAATAGTTGGGGAGGGATACGCTCTTCATGCCCTTTTTCACAAGGTGCGGACTTGCGGAGAGGAGTTCGCCTTTGATTCGGTATTCCTCCATCCTTGCACCCAAAGTGAGCGCTTCCTCCTGAAGCGCGATTTTCTTTTCGGCGCGTTCAAGGTTGTTCTTAAGCGTGCGGTGAATGGCTGCGCTTTTCTGGCTGATTCGTTCTTCGAGATCCCTCAGATGATAAAACGAGTCGATTGCGCCGGAGAGTGTGGAATATGCGCGGAAAGGCACGTTTTCGCGGCTTTTGTATTCGAACGCGAGAAAGTCTGCGGTTTCGCCTTTTCCGTTTAAAATCACCCTTGGAGCGGGATTTGAGAGGATGTGCTTGAGCGCATCCGAAACCCGCTCGGCAATCAGGGAGATATCCTTTCCTTCAAGTCCTGCCGTCTCGTCGCCTGCGGCGATATATGAAAGCTCTTTTGCAAGGGGAGAGGAAAGCCCGCTGACGGTATCGGAAAGCGCCCTTGAAAGAAGCCCCTGTCTTAGGGCGAGCGCCCGCTCGATATCTTCCTTTTCCGCTTTGTCAAACGGAATTTTTGAGTGCGGCGGGGGAGATAAATACATAAGCCCCGGAAGCACTTCGCGATAGCTTGATATGTTCTCCGTTACCCTTCTCGCACTTTCCATAATTTTTCCGTCGCCGTTTATGAAGATGATATTTGAGTGCTTTCCCATGCATTCAAGCACGATTGATTTGAACGCTCTGTCGCCGAGTTCGTCCGTATGCTCGATATCGATTCGGATAATGCGGTCTGAATCGATCTGGCGAATTGACGAAACTCTGCCGCCCAGGAGATGCTTTCTCATCAGCATGCACAGGTTCGGCGGCTCGAGCGGGTTATTTTTTTTGATGGATGTAATATGGCTTCTTGCGCAGCCGGCGCTTGCGGAGATCAGAAGCGGATAGTTTTCGCCGTTATTTCTTACGGTGATGATTACCTCGTCTCTCTCCGGCTGGGTGATTTTGTCCACCCTTCCGCCTGCAAGCATACGGTGAAGCTCGTCTGTAATCAGCTTTATCGTAACGCCGTCCATCGGCATGATCGGTTTCCTCCCGTTTTGAAAATCCCTGTCATTATAACCCAGATGCGTCATATTTTCAATGGCAATTGATTCTTTTTCCGTGCTGTGGTAGAATATGCATACCTTGCCTTTTGCCGGAATAGCATGAAACGATAAAACCGGCGGGGAGGGAATTGAATTGCGGCAGGGCTTAAACAAAAAAAGACTGTATCTGATCGCTTTGATACTCATTCTGATCACGCTTCTTTTGCTGACCTCCATGGGAAGGGTGAATAAAGAGGACGGAGAAAACGTACGCGTTTTGCCGGAAGCCTCGGATCCTTCACGGATCACGCCCGAGCCTTCTCAGACTGTTTCTGCGCCTACGATGAACACGGTCGTTTACTATCAGGACGACAACGGCTATCTGGTTCCTGTAATGCGCACGATTAAGGCCGAGGAAGGCATTGCGAAGGCCACGCTGAAAATGATGGTCAAAAGCGTATACAACGACATGGAAGCGGCGAGATTGGGCTTACGATGCGTGATTCCCGAAAACACGGCCTTTGACCTTGATATTTCCGGCGGCATAGCCTATGTGGACATGAGCCGGGAGGCGCTTTCCTGCCGTGATGCAGAGAGTGAAGAAAAGATGATCGCGGGAATTGTACAGGCGCTTACCGATTTTGAAACCGTGGATTCCGTCCGATTCCGGATTGCGGGCAGAGATCAGGAAAAGCTCACCCACGGAACGGATATATCCGGGGAATTTAAAAAGGGCATGATCAATCTGGAAAGCGCAAAGCTCGAAACCGGCGCAAAGACGGTGACGCTGTATTTTACAGGCGATTCCCCGCAGATGATCGTACCGGTTACGCGGGTAGTGTACGGGGAAAAGGACCTTCAAACAGCGGTGGTCGAGCTTGTCAAGGGTCCCGCTGCCGTGTCGCCGTTAAACGGCGTGGTGCCGCCCGGCTGCGGGCTGATCAGTGCGAAGGTGACAGACGGCGTTGCCAAGATCGATTTCACGAAGGATTTTATAAAGATTGCCGAGGAGACGGACGGGGGAAGGCTGGCGCTGCGGGCGCTGGTGCTCACGTGTCTCGAATTTCCGGGCATTGACAGCGTAGAGATTCTGGTGGAAGGCGAGAAATACGATACCGGCGAAGGCACGCTTTCAAAGCCTACGTTTGTAAACAGCGCAGACGACATATATGATGCGTTTATTTATTCGTCCAGCGAATTACTGTTTGATTTTGAATAACGTTAAAGGGGATTGTACGAATGGAGATTACGAGAAAACCGGATGAAATGAGACAGATTAAGATTACGCCTGATTTTACCGAGATGGCGGCGGGCAGCGTGCTGATCGAATGCGGACGCACGAGAGTGCTCTGCACGGCCAGCGTGGTGGAAAATGTTCCGCCGTTCAAGAAGGGCTCCGGACAGGGCTGGCTTACCGCTGAATATGCGATGCTTCCCGGATCCACCAATCGTAGAAAGGAAAGAGACGGGCTTAAAAAGGACGGGCGCGGCATAGAGATTCAGCGCCTGATCGGCCGTTCCCTTCGCGCTGCATGCGACCTTACGAGACTGGGCGAAAGAACCATCTACATCGACTGTGACGTGCTTCAGGCAGACGGCGGAACCAGAACCGCCTCGATCACCGGCGCGTTTGCCGCGCTGACCATTGCGTGCGACAAGCTGCTTTCGCAGGGCTTGATTGTCGATTCGCCCGTTGTCAGACAGCTGGCTGCGGTCAGCGTGGGCATTGTAGACGATGTTCCGACGCTCGATCTTGAATACATCCAGGATTCCCGCGCGCAGGTGGATATGAACGTCATCATGACAAAGGAGAAAGACGGTTCTATGCGCTATGTCGAAGTGCAGGGAACGGGCGAAGGCCGCGCATTCGATAAAGCGGAAATGGATAAGCTTTTGGCGCTTGCCAAAAAGGGCATCCAGAAGCTTATGAAAAAGCAGATTTCCGCGCTTGGCAAACGGGCGGAAGTGATTGGAAAGAAGCCGAAGCTGGTGGTAGCTACGAGGAATTTCGGAAAGATCCGGGAGCTCAAAGCGCTTCTCGGCGATAAGTTCGATGTGTCGTCGATGGCGGAAGCGGGCGTAAACGATGATGTTGAAGAGACCGGCGAAACCTTCGCTGAGAATGCGCTGATCAAGGCGGAGGCGCTTAACAAGGCGCTCGGCTGCGCGGCGCTTGCGGACGATTCGGGGCTGATTGTAGACGCTTTGGGCGGCGCACCCGGCGTGTACAGCGCAAGGTATTCGGGCGTACACGGCGATGACGAGGCAAATAACGTAAAGCTGCTGGATGCGCTTAGGGACGTTCCCGCGCCCAGAACCGCGCGGTTTGCCTGCGCGATTGCGCTTGTAAGACCGGGCCGCGAGAAGCTGATCGTTGAAGGTACGAGCGAGGGCAAAATTGCCTTTGAAAAGAAGGGCGAGGGCGGCTTCGGCTACGACCCGCTGTTTGAATGCAATCAGCTAAACGGCAAAACCTTTGCCCAAGCGGGCGATGAAGAGAAGAACCTCGTTTCCCACAGAGCCAATGCGATTCGCGCGCTGGTCAGGGCGCTGGAGGCGGAGAAATGATTCGTATCGGCGTCATGTCTGACAGCCATGGCTTTTCGAAGTTTGTAAGGGAAGCATACGAAAATATGCGATTCTGCAATGTGGTCGTCCATCTGGGCGATCACATTCAGGATGCAAGGGACATCGAAAGCACGCATGACAGGAAAGTATATAAGGTTTCGGGGAACTGCGATTGGCTGAGCCAGGAACAGACGGAGATCATTTTTGAAGCGGAAGGAATTCGCGTTCTGATCACCCACGGACATAAGCAGAATGTGAAGAACGGTCTTACGCGATTGAGTCTGAAAGCGGAAGCGGAAGGCGCGAAGCTTGCGCTGTACGGGCATACGCATATCCGGAGAGAGGACACCGACGGCGAGTGCGTGTTTGTAAACCCCGGCGCGTTGATGGAGGGAAAATACGCGATCGTCACTATAGATCAGGGGAAAATCCATACGGATTTCTGCGATTTGAGGCAGTAAATAAGAAAAGTAAATTTATTGTCAAATGACGAAAAAAGGTATGGACAAGACGAAGGTTTAGTGATATAATTCTATCCTGTCAGCGGGAAATTCGCTTTCGGATCGCGCGTTTGGCATGCGCCTGTAGCTCAGCAGGATAGAGCAACGGCCTTCTAAGCCGTGGGTCGGGGGTTCGAATCCCTTCGGGCGTGTTAGATATGGTGGATATAGCTCAGCTGGTTAGAGTGCCAGGTTGTGGCCCTGGAGGTCGTGGGTTC
>JAFQKQ010000113.1 GCA_017396845.1 Clostridia bacterium | reverse complement strand
TTAGTTTGTTATTCCCTCCATCGCCCTCGTCGGGTAACCGCCAGCATTTGAATGCTGTTTGTCAAGGGCGGCGGGGCTGGGTGAAAGAAAATTTGCCAAAACTGCTTCCTGGGGCTTGACTTTTAATAGTTAGTCTCCTTATGTTCTTTAAAAACTTTTCATTATCTTCTTTGGCAGGCAGCGACAAAAGAGAGCCGCGCTTCATAGCGGCAAGCGCGCCGCAAGCACCGGCAAAAAAAACGCCGGCATAGCCGGTAACGGTCTCTCTTGCTCCCGGCAGATAATTGAACCATATAAAGTAATCATACAAAAGATCGCCGGAGATTGCGGCGCATACCTTACTCATTTTGCTATATGTTTCCCCACATAACGAATTCTTTTGTATATTTGCTGTCACTACTGTCGCCAATGAATGTATTCCACAAATCATTCCTGAATTCCTGCAAGGATCTACAGTTTTCATATCTGACGAAATTGCTTTTATAGAAAAATGACGCCTAAATAACAAGAGCAAATGTGCAGATAAACAGAAAAAGGCAGCAGATTCTCTCTGCTGCCAAGGTTTTATGTGTGTTTGTTCAGGAAGACGCGACCAATCTCGCAAGCATCTGCCAGAAACGGCTTCTTTGCGCATGCCTCCAAGAGCAGCTTCAGATCACAAACATCCTCTGTCCGCAGTTCGTAGACATGGAGGAAGCTCTTCAGCATGCTATCGGAATAATGTCCGCCGGGATTTGATTTATAAGCCTGGTTGTTATCAAAATTCGGAGCCATCCGCAGGATCTCGCCGGTCTTCGCAGAACGAATCACACCGTAGTTGCGCATGTGACGATCGGTATTCATGAAGAGCGCGTCCGCCAAGAGTATTCGGCGGAATTGCTTTTCAAAATTCGATCCAAGAGAGGCAATGTTTTCGTATATTATCTCTTCATCATCGCTCTTATCGGCAAACATGAAGCGCAGCGAATCATACGGTTCGAAGAATTCATCCTCACCCACGAAATTGCGAGACTTGATGCGGTTGCGATAGCTGCCGCAATACTGATACTCCGCAGCGTCCCAGCCGCATTCCATCAAAACATGGCTGATATCTCGTTCACTCCTGGCTGCCGTGGCGGATTGCAGCTTGTAGAGCCACCATGCGCCATTCTCAAACTTCCAGGTCTTGGGGAAACTGCCGTCTGTGGAAGCATTGGGTGTTGCAATGTTGCGATTGCGCAAAGAGGTGTCGCCGGAAATCAGAATGAAGTCGCTCACGCTGTCCTGATCTTCAACCTTGCACAGTTCGTTTCGCGGAATGAATTCGCTTTCAGGGAAACAGGTGAAGGTGTCCGACACGCTAAACATATGCGTCATGATCGCAACCGCAGTCTTGTCGCGACTGCCGACAAGCTCATTTGCCAGCTGACGATGCAGGAACGTGTTGAGGTCGATAGCGCGTTCTCGCAGCCACTGCACGAAGCCTTCAGCGGACGCCTGACGAATTTGCATCGGCAGGAGGTGCGCCTCGGTTATATTGAACTCAGTGATTACGCCCTTGTCATAAGCAAAGTTTGCGACGGGACGATCTGCATTGTAGAGAGTGTATTTCATGGCGAAACCTCCTTTCAGACGAGTAATATATAGATTATAACGCATTTCATGGGGAGATGCAAGGGAGAAAGGATTTCGCTTTAAGCATCTTGTTTCAATCTCCTGGATTTGTTCACATACATCTCATCATATTATGCATAAGTCGCAAGAATTCTTCTTTACGCTTTCAAATATGATTGCAAGTTGATAATAGGACTATTGCGCGAATCAGTTTCAAAATCATTCCGTTTCACAGCATTAATATCAGTTAAAACTCAAGTCGGCGTAATTCCTGCACTTTGAACAACTGATGCAAATCTCTTACACAGCGTAATGACTTGATTTACGAAGCGAGCGTTTAAGAAGCACATGGGAAATGCAGGCTCCCGGCAGCCGGCCGAAAGCAGGCGCAATCCTTTCCGACATATCTTGATGCGGCGTGCTATTTGTAGGCTTCCCCGTATGGCGGGTACGTAAGATCGGCGTTGTCGATACCTTTCCTGAAGCTTATGATCTTTCCGGAAAGCGCGCGATTCCTTTCTGTGCCTCGGGCGGCGGTATGCGGAATTTCCGGCGGCTTACAATCATACGTTCCGCAAAACAGGCTGCGCTTTAGGAAGGGAAGGAACGCAGCGATCTTTCCGATAAAGAAGTCAGATGCCGGGCGGATTTCTTCAATCTTAGATTGAATTGCACATGCAGCGCCGCATGCCCGCTTTTTTACAGTCTCATTTGTATTTTGTATGAATTTAGGTGAAGTTAGTATTGATTTTTCATGCTTATGCATGTATAATATAGAATATATTATAGTAGTACTCGAATGCGACAGCGCAAGAGTATTCAAATTTTATACATTGGGAGGAAGCGCCTATGCAGACCCAAAAAAAATCGCTTTCCTGGCTGGTCAGAGACTGGCGGCTGTATCTGATGCTGATCGTCCCCCTCGCATGGTACATTCTGTTCTGCTATAAGCCCATGGTCGGCGTGCTGATTGCCTTTCAGAAATTCAGCCTCGTCAAGGGTATGTGGGGCAGCACTTGGGTAGGTCTTGAAAATTTCGAATTCATTATCAACCTGCGCGATTTCCCGCTTGCGCTTAAGAATACGCTCTGGCTGAATCTGATGGGACTTGCTATGGGCTTCCCCGTGCCGATTGTGCTTGCCATCATGCTCAACGAAATCAGGAACAAAGGCGTAAAGCGCATATCGCAGACGCTTTTATATCTCCCCCATTTTCTCAGCTGGATCATCATCGGCGGTATGGTATTAAAGATTTTTGCGCCCACCACCGGCGTTGTAAACGCACTGCTTCTGAAAAGCGGCATCATAAAGACAAATGTTCCCTTCCTGACCGACGGCCCCACATGGCAGATTACATATACGCTTGTAGGCGTATGGCAGAACATGGGCTGGGGCACCATTCTCTACCTCTCCGCAATAACGGGCATCAACATGGAGCTGTTTGAAGCTGCCCGAATCGACGGCGCCAATAAAATGCGCCAGATCTGGCATGTAACGCTGCCGGGCATCCGCTCCACCATCGTCGTTCTTCTGATTCTCAACATCGGCCAGATGATGAATATCAGCTTCGACAGGCCCTACATTCTCGGCAACACCCTCGTACAGGATCACTGCGACGTACTTTCCACCTTCGTCTACCGCACCGGTATTACCAACGCAAAGTTTGACCGCGCTACAGCCATTGGTCTTTTCCAGTCCGTTGTAGGCCTCATCATGATCTCTTCCGCCAACTTTGTCACAAAGCGTCTTGGCGAAGAGGGTATCTGGTAAGAAAGGAGACGAATGCATATGACGACTGTTTCCGCATCCATCCAGCAGAAAAAGAGAAAGAAGAAGTTCCCGATCGGCCAGGTGATTCTGGTAGCCATCATTTTCATATTTGTGCTCACCTGCGTGCTTCCCTTTCTGAACGTAATCGCCATTTCTTTCAGCTCCAAATCGGCCATCCTTCGCGGCGACGTATCCTTTGTGCCGGTGGAATTTGAAACCAAGGCGTACGAGATTCTTTTTTCCGATAAAACGATGATCGACTGCCTGTTCTACACGATCAAGCTCACGGTGATTTATACGGTGCTTGCCATGGTGTTTACCATCCTCATGGCCTATCCGCTCACCAAATCGCGCCTTCGCGGAAGAAAGTTTTTCAATCTTCTTGCGCTTTTCACCATGTACTTCTCCGGCGGTACGATTCCGATCTATCTGAACGTGAAGGATTTCGGACTTCTGGACAGCATGTGGTCGCTCATCATTCCCGGCGTTTTGTCAACATACAATATGATCATCATGAAAAGCTTCTTCTCATCCCTTCCCCACGAGCTGGAAGAAGCCGCTACCATCGACGGCGCGAATGATTTCCAGATTCTCTTAAGAGTATACCTGCCTCTGTCCCTTGCATCCATCGCCACTTTGACGCTGTTCTACGCAGTCGGCAAATGGAACAGCTTCGCCGATGCGAAATACTACATTCAGAGCAAATCCCTCCAGCCTCTGCAGTTAAGACTTTATAACATCATCAAAGGCTCCACCGCCGTAGACGTTACCGCCATTGAAGGAAACGCCAACAGCAACGCGCAGAACGTGTCCGAGTCCATTGAATCCGCCACCATCATCTTTGCAACGCTTCCGATACTTGTTGTATATCCCTTCGTTCAGCGCTACTTTGTATCGGGCGTCACGATCGGCGCTGTAAAGGGCTGATCAAATTCCATCCGTTATTCTGCCGCCGGTGTGCGGCAAATATAAAAAAGGAGTGAACCACATGAGGAAAATCCTTACTTTCGTACTGGCACTTGTACTGGTATTCGGCTGCATGAGCTTCACCGCTTTTGCGGAAGCCGACTACGCGCTTACCCTTCGCGTAGAGGTGTTCGACCGTTCCATCGCAGGTCTGAACATCGAAGATTGCTGGCAGCTTCGCTATGCACAGGAGAAATTCGGCGACCCCAACGGCATCAAGCTTGAGTTTGTTCCCGTCTCCCGCTGGGAAGAAGGCGACATCCTCACCACCCAGATCAGCGGACAGACCGCTGCTGACATCTGCGTCACCTACAACGGCGACCTGGTAAACTCCCTGATCGCTGACGACGGCGTAAAGGTTCTTGACGATCTGATCGCCGAGTACGGCCAGAACATCGTTGCTTTCCTTGGCGAGAACCTGCTGAGCTACGGCGCACAGGATCATGACAATGACGGCGTAAAGGATCAGTTCACCATCCCCGCCCGCCGCATTTCCGTTGTAAACCAGGGCGCGTTCGTTCGTTCCGACTGGCTGGCGGAGCTGGGCATGGAAGAGCCCACCAGCATCGATGAGCTGGAAGAGTACCTCTATGCTGCAAAGGATGCAAACCTCGGCGGCGAGATGACCATCCCCTTCAGCTACGCCATCTTCGAATCCAACCCCATGTTCGCAATGCGCTACTACATCAGCGCTTTCCTCAACTTCTCCGAGATTTCTGAGGAAGACTGGTTCGCCTACAAGGACAACCCCGAAATGCTTCCCGGCGCGAAGGAGGCTTTCCAGCTGTTCAACAAGTGGTATCATGACGGCATTCTGTATGAGAACTTCGCCGTTGACACCGACAGCACCATTGGCGACACCTACATGACGCAGGGCTACTTCGGCTACTTCCTCCAGCAGTATGACCAGCCCTGGCGCACCGACAAGAACTATCAGTCCGAAATGGCCAAGAACGTTGAAGGCGCTGAGTGGATCCCCGTAAACGCCTGGGCCAACATCTACGACGGCAAAACCTATCATGACAACTACGACGCCGCCGGTCTGACCGTGTTCATCCCCGGCTGGGTATCCGACGAAGTCGCAGCCGCCGCCATCAAGTATCTTGACTGGATGTGCCAGCCCGAGAACATGTTCGCGCTTCAGAACGGTACCGAAGGCATCAACTACGCCGGCCTCAACGAAGACGGCCTGCCGATCGGCGCTGTAACCACCGAGAACGTTCCTGATGAGAACAAGCTCCACGCCGGCGACGTTGCCTTCATGGCCAACGGCTACTACTTCGGCGATGATGCGAAGAACGCCGCTTACGTAGCGCTCTCCTTCCCCGGATACGAAGACGTAGTTGCCCGCTCCGTTATCTACTCCAACACCGATGCCTGGACGCAGATCAGCTTCACCGTACCGATTGAGGCCGCTACCGACTACTCCGCCACCGTCATCACCAAGCAGAACGAGCTGATCGCCCAGACCATCAGCTGCGATCCCGCCAACTTTGACGCTGTATGGGACGAGTACATTCAGGCCATCCTCGACGCAGGCGCCGATAAGGTTATCGAAGCATATCGTCAAGCCTACCTCGACGGCAACTACCGCGGAACTTTCCCCGGAGCCAACTAATATTTGCTGAAGTAAGCGAATAAAGGAATAAAAGGGGCTGTTGCAGAAGCAAAAAATCTGCAGCAGCCCCTTTTCGCGTGCCATAAACAGGCAGAAAACTTGCCAATCATCATTTAAGCAGGGGAGAAATCTCCCTACAGGCAGAAAAAAGCAGACATGAAACAAAGCCAACCT
>JAFQKQ010000112.1 GCA_017396845.1 Clostridia bacterium | reverse complement strand
GGTATTCATGGCATCCTCCGTAATCAATCGCAGAATTCATCGATTTTCTTTGCCCAGCGGATCAGATCATCTTTGGCGTAAGAGGGCTGCCCGGTGAGCATGTGATTGGTGCGGCGTTCTCCGTCAATGAACCATTCGATGAGAAGAAGCTTGCGGACGCCCGGAAGCAGCGTGATTTCGCCGAGAACCGAGTTTTCATTCGCCTCGCTTACGGCGCTGCTTTCAAGAAGAGTTTCGTTTGTATCGGCGTCAATGATTCTGTAAACGACTTCCTTGGATGAGCGGCTGTCGTTTCCGAGAATTACCTTGTGTCCCCACGCGTTATGCTCTTCCAGCATGATGCAGATGGGCGTCTGTACGCGGCGGATGGCGTCGAAGGCGCGCTTTTTCACATAGTACCAATCGACAACGGCATCGGAAATCTGCGGCCAGCCGTCAATCATGTTCCACCAGATAATACCGGTTCTGCGCCATTTGTGAATGCGCGTGGATTCGATGAAATATTTCTTTGCTTCCGCCTGCGTGAACTGCGAGATGAGGGCAAATTCCTCAAGCGTTTCGGGCATTTCGCCGCACATGATTTTTACCTGCTTTGCCATCAGCTCGTTTCTGTCGTAGCCTCGCTTGATAAGCAAACGGTATTCGCTGTTGTGCGTTTTCCAAGCGCGGTCGCTCATGGGCCAGAGCTCTTCTTCGGGAATGAATTTTCTGAGAGACTCGGGCGAGGGGCAGCCGTGATAACCGCACTCGCTGACAAAATGCGCTCTTGTCAGGCGATAGAAATCATCCTTGAAATACGCGCGAGGGCCCCAGTTGTGCTGCTCGGGAACGAGCAGACGGTCTACACCGTTGTCGATGTAGGGGGAAGAGGGAAGGAAAATTCTGTAAGGGTCGTTTTCGCGGACGGCGCGGGGCAGCGCTTCGCGCGTAAGGGCGTTGTAGTGATTTCCGCCGGGGGTGTAATTATACCAGTTGTAGGCGTCGTCGCATTCGTTGTCGCCGGCCCAGAGGATGATGGAAGGATGATTTCTGAGACGGCGGATGACGGTGACGGCCTCTCTGTACGCAGGATCAAGGAAGGCGGAATCCTGTCTGTAAATGGCGCAGCCGTAGCTGAAGTCATGCCAGACCATGATGCCGGAGGCATCGAAAAGATCGAAAAGCGCGTGATCTTCGTAGGTATTTCCGCCCCACATGCGCACGATATTGCAGCCGGCTTCGTTGAACAGGGCGACTGCCTTTTCGTAGCGTTCGGCATCGCGGGAGTGGAATGCATCCATCGGTACCCAGTTGGAACCCTTGGCGAGAATTTTTACGCCGTTTATCCGGATTATGAATTCACCTTCATCGTCCGGCGCCATTTTGCTGATGACTTCTGCGTGACGCACGCCGATGGTAGTTTCGTCGCATGCAATAGCTTCGCCGTTTCTTAAAAGCTCCATGCGGGCTTTGTACAGATTTGCCTCGCCGTAACCCTTCGGCCACCAGAGTGAGGGATTTTTAAGAGTGAAACCGCCGCTTCCCGCGGTGAACGCTGCGGGAGCGTCGTACACGAGAGAATCGTTCATGTAAACGCGTACGGAATAGCCGTCGATTTCGATATCGTCGGTTTCAAAGCGATAGCGGAAAACTACGTTCGCCTGCTTTTCATCTGCGCTTGTTGTAGCGTAATAAACCTGCGTTAAGCGTACAGGCTCCTCCGTTTTCAATGTTACGCCTCGCCACATGCCTGCGGAAAGAAAGCGGGGCATGATATCCCAGCCGAAGGAATGCGGCGGCATCCGAAGAGCGGTGTATTCAGCCGTCCCTTCGTTTCCGATCACGGAAACGGGAAAATCCTGCTTCCGGGCATGAAGAAATGCGGAATGGATGTATACGCGGAAGGTATTTTCGCAGCCGGGTCTTAAGGCGTTTGTTACGCGGATTTCGTGCGGAATCAGCGCGTTTTCCGTATGGCCTACGGGGATATCGTTTACATAGATATCGGCAATGCAGCTGAGCCCTTCAAACACAAGAACGACTTCCTTGTTCTCAAACTCGCTTCCGACAAATACCGTCTTTTCAAAATTCCACGCGCAGTATTCGTATTTTCTGAAAAGGTACTCGTTTTCTCCGTAATAGGGATCGGGTTCTTTTCCGTTTCTAAAGAGGTCAAGCTCCACATTTCCGGGAACCTCGGCCTCGATTACGGGCCATTCGGAAACAGGAGGCATATTGTGTTCTTCGCGATGATAGGAAAGCGACCACGCGCCGTCTAAGGACAGATGCATTGAAAGACCTCCGTTAGTTTTTTCTTCATTATACAAAGTATTGTTTTGGTTGTAAAGAAGGAAAAAACATTTTCGCGAAGAAATATATAGTATCACGGAAGGGGGAGTATAAATGTCTCTTCAGATCAGATATGCGGATAAGAAGGAAGAAAGGGTACGCAGATTCTTGCTGCCCGTCAGAATTGTAAAAACGTTCGGTGATGTTACAAACGAGCAGGCGCTTTTGGACGAGGTGCCCACGCAGTCGTATCTGGGCGATTTCAAGGGATGCGTTCTGAACGGAAAGAGCGCGGGCGTTCTGCTTGACTTCGGCAGTGAGATTCACGGATGCGTAAGAATCAATCTGAACCTCGTAAACGAAAGCGTGAAATATACCCCTGTGCATATCAGAACGGGCGAGTCCGTGTCGGAGGCGCTTGCCGAAATCGGCTGGAAGAATGCCGGCAATGACCATGCGCTTCGCGACGGTCATGTGATTCTAAGCGCGCTCAGCACGCACGATACCAACGAATCCGGCTTCAGATTCGCCTATGTGGCGCTGGACGGAGACGACAAGGTGGAGCTTCTGAGTATACAGGCAATCATGATTGCGCGTGATATTCCTTATATCGGAAAATTTGAATGCAGCGATATGCTTGTAAACGAAATCTGGGAAACGGCTGCACATACGGTACACATGTGCATGCAGGATTATCTTTGGGACGGCATCAAGCGCGACAGACTTGTGTGGATGGGCGATATGCACACGGAGATCCTGACGAGTCTGTATGTTTTCGGTGAAACGGATACGGTTTCAAAGTCGCTTGATTTTCTGCGTGACAGAACGCCCGACGGATGCTGGATGAATAATATGCCCACATATTCACTGTGGTGGGTGATCGTGCAGTTTGATCTTTATATGAGAACCGGAAACTTTGAATACCTTACAGAGCAGAAGGAATATCTGACTGCGCTTTCCAACAGGCTTAAGAAGCTTGTCAAGGAAAACGGCGAAGAGGATATGCCCGGAAGAAAATTCCTTGACTGGCCTACGAGTGAAATGCCCGTTGCCTCTCATGAGGGAATTCAGGGACTTCTGAAGCTTGCGCTGGATGCGGCGGCATACATGCTTGCTGAACTCGGCGAAGAGGAGCTTTCAAAGGAACTGAATGAAAAAGCGGTTCTTATGAAAAAGCATATTCCCGAAGCTTCTGGAAATAAGGGCGCGGGCGCGATTCTCACACTGAGCGGCATTGCGGACGCGGCGAAAATGAACGCGGAAAGATTTGCAGGCGGCGGCGCGAAGGGTTATTCCTCTCTCATGGGCGGCTATATCCTGAATGCGCGCGCGGAAGCGGGCGACACCGAGGGCGCGCTTAAGGATATGCGCGAATTCTGGGGTGGAATGCTTTCGATGG
>JAFQKQ010000111.1 GCA_017396845.1 Clostridia bacterium | reverse complement strand
TCTCTTCGTATGTCTTAAAGCATTGGCAGGTGCGTTCGGACTTGGCTCGGTTACACAGTATGTTGCTTCTATCACAAAGGTATCGGGCGGTATGTCAAATCTTATATCCACACTTGGTCTTATGCGCAACAATGCACCGTTCCTTAAACTGACACTTGAATATTTGGACATTCCCGACAATATGTATCAAGGCAGCCTTACGGTTGAAAAGCGCCGTGACAGAAACTATCAGTTTGAGTTCCGCAATGTATCGTTCAAATATCCCGGCAGCGAAACTTACGTGCTTCGAAATGTCAACATGAAATTTGAAATTGGCAAACGTCTGGCGGTTGTCGGCATGAACGGCTCGGGCAAAACCACTTTCATCAAACTGCTGTGCCGTTTGTATGATCCTACCGAGGGTGAAATCCTGCTCAACGGCATTGACATTCGCAAGTACAACTATCGTGAATACATGGACATCTTTTCCGTTGTGTTCCAAGACTTCAAGCTGCTCAGTCTGAAGCTCGGTGAAAATGTAGCCGGTAAGATTGATTACGATAAGGAACTTGTCACAGACTGTCTTGAAAAGGCGGGCTTTTCCGACCGTCTTGCCGAAATGAAAAACGGCACAGACACTTATCTTTACAAGGACTACGACAGCGAAGACGGCGTTGACATTTCGGGCGGCGAAGCACAAAAGATCGCCATTGCCCGTGCGCTCTGCAAGAATGCTCCCTTCATTATCCTTGACGAGCCTACGGCAGCGCTCGACCCGATTGCAGAAGCGGAGATTTACTCAAAATTTGACGAGATCGCAGGCGACAAGACCGCAATCTATATCTCCCACCGTCTGTCTTCCTGCAAGTTCTGCGATGAAATCGCCGTGTTCCATGAAGGTAAAGTTATTCAGCAAGGCTCCCATGCTTCGCTTGTTTCCGATACAGGCGGCAAATACTGCGAGCTGTGGAACGCACAGGCACAGTATTATACCGAATAGCCGCAAAAGCGAATCCATCCGATACCAAAACAAAATCCGGTCTGCGATCGTAACCGCAGACCGGATTTTGTATGTGCGCGCCGCTTGAACGGCGCGTAAGATTTATTTTGCGTTGTAATCCGCAACCGCCTTGAAGAAGGAATCGATGTTCTCCCACTTCGCGTGCGGCGGAATGTCGCAGCCGGAGGAGATGATGAAATTCTTTCTTCCCTCGCAGGCTTTGAGAAGATTCATGGTATCCTCGTAAATGCTCTCGGGCGTTCCGCCGGCAAACTGACCCGCGGGGTCGATATTACCCATGCAGACCGCGTCTTCGGGCGCATTTTCCAATACCTCGGTCATGCTGACGGCGTTTCCGAAATGGTACGCGGCGGCATTGAGGCCGAAGATTTCGTCCAGCTGGCGGTTTACGCTGTTGCCGCAGTTGTGATAAATCACGGCGAATTCTTCCGTCTGAACGGCCTTGATGATCTTCTCCATGTAGGGAATGGAGAATTCTTCGTTCATTGCGGGAGAAAGCAGGCCTGCAAGGGGCTCGGCGATAACGATGCCGTCAGCGCCGGCTGCCTTGAAGGCGTTGATATAATTGATCAGGAATTCCGTCGCTTTGTTCAGAACGATTTCAACCGTTTCGGGTTCGTCAAAGCAAAGGTACATGATCTCGGTCACGTCCATCAGTCTGCCGGCAAGAGAATAAGGTCCGATGCAGCCCGCGAATACGGGGCGGTTCGTGATCTTTTCCTTCGCAAGGCGTATGCCCTCAACGCAGATGCCGGTTCTTGCGGCGCCGACTTCGGGAACCTCAAGAGCGTTCGCCTCGTCCTCGTCGGAAACCAGCTGACCGGTGATCGTGGGAACTTCGTCATCGGAGAAACGCACGCACGCGCCGAACGCCTCCGCCTCGACGGAAAGATCCATGAAGCTTACGGAAGCGAGGGAATCGGGCGTGGAATCGGCAACGACTTTCATGGCATTGGCCTGAAGATTGCTGTCGGCGGTAAGCTCGCGTACGGTCACGTTCATTTTCTGAACGCCGGGGAAGGAAAGCACGGGCATTGCGCTGCGCTTGTCTGCGGCGGCAGCACTGCGGATGTAATCAATGATCTTCATATCTCTTCAATAACCTCAATACATGATTTCACAGCGAAAAGGGGCTTGGCGTCAAGCCCCTTTTCTGTGCTGTTTCTTTAGATTTCGGGGATCTCGATCTCGATCTCGTGACCGAGCTCGGCGCTTCTGCAGATACCGTCAATGATCGCCTGATTGTACAGGATCTGGCTGGTGGGAACGGGCGCGGGTTCGCCATTTACGATGGCATCGAGGAAGGAGCGAACCTTCTTGTAGAACAGGCCCTTTCCGTCGTCCTTGAGAATCGGTACCTTTTCTTCCATGTGAACGCCGGCGATGTCGTGATAGATGGTCATCTCGCCGCCGACAGTGCCGTTCCAGCACTCAGTGGAGGGGATGCGCAGACCGCCCTTGGTGCCCATGATGATGGTGTCGCCGGGGGTGTCCAGATGCATGGCCCATGCAATGCGGA
>JAFQKQ010000110.1 GCA_017396845.1 Clostridia bacterium | reverse complement strand
ATGACACCGACGCGCGCGCCGTGGGGATTAACTTTCTGACCCATTTTGTTGCCTCCCTTATTTCACCTGGTCGAGCACGACGGTGATGTGACTGGTCCTCTTGAGGATCACGTCTGCGCGGCCGTGCGAACGAGCCCAATAGCGCTTGTAGGTCGGGCCCTGGTTGGCGTAAACCTCGGCGACATAGAGTTCGTCGCGGTTCATGCTCAGATTGTTTTCTGCATTGGCAATTGCGCTTGCGAGAAGCTTCTCAACTACCGGCGCTGCAGCTTTGGGGGTGTACATAAGAACCGCCAACGCTTCGTCAACTTTCTTGCCGCGGATCAGATCGATGACAATCTTAACCTTGCGGGAAGAAATGCGAACGTTTCTGGCGATCGCGTGCGGGCGCTTATCCGCATTTGCTTTACGCGCCGCGGCTTTTTCCTTCATGCGAGTTGCCATTTGTCATTCACTCCTTTTACCGTTACTTTCGGGCGGATGCTTTTTCGCCGGCATGTCCCCTGAACGTACGGGTGGGGGCGAATTCGCCGAACTTATGACCGACCATATCCTCGGTTACATAAACCGGAACGTGCTTGCGGCCGTCGTGTACGGCTACGGTGTGGCCGACAAAGTCCGGGAAAATGGTAGATGAACGGGACCAGGTCTTAAGAACCTTCTTCTCACCGCTCTTGTTCAGTTCCTGAACGCGCTTAAGCAGCGCTTCCTGAATGAACGGGCCCTTTTTTACGGATCTGCTCATTTGGTGGTGTGCCTCCTTCCATCAGCGTCCGGCTTACTTCTTGCCGGCCCTCTTGACGATCATCTTGTCGGAATACTTGCGATGCTTGCGGGTCTTGACGCCCTGCGTCTTCTTGCCCCACGGAGACATCGGAGCGGGCATACCGACCGGGGAACGGCCTTCGCCGCCGCCGTGCGGGTGGTCACAGGGGTTCATGACTACGCCGCGAACGGTCGGGCGAATGCCCAGGTGACGCTGACGACCGGCCTTGCCGATGCGAACGTTTTCGTGATCCGTATTGCCAACCTGTCCGATGGACGCCTTGGCATTGATGGAAACCTTGCGAACTTCGCCGGAGGGCAGGCGGATCTGCGCAAATGCGCCTTCCTTCGCCATAACCTGTGCGGCTGCGCCAGCTGCGCGAACCATCTGGCCGCCCTTGCCAACCTTGATTTCAACATTATGAACCAGGGTGCCCAGCGGGATATTTGCGATGGGCAGGCAGTTGCCGGGCTTAATATCGGCAGTGGGGCCGCTCATTACCTGGTCGCCGACCTTGAGGTCGATAGGAGCCAGGATGTATCTCTTCTCGCCGTCTGCATAAACCAGCAGAGCGATGAAGCATGTACGGTTGGGGTCGTATTCGATGGCAACAACCTTCGCGGGGATGTTGTCCTTATTGCGCTTGAAGTCGATGATACGGTACTTGCGACGCGCTCCGCCGCCCTGATGGCGAACGGTGATTTTGCCGTGCGCATTGCGGCCGGCCTTGTGACGCAGATCGGTCACCAGAGAGCGTTCAGGCTCCTTCTTGGTGAGCTCTTCGAACGTCAGAACCGACATAAAGCGCCTTGCGGGCGAGGTCGGCTTATAGACTCGAATTCCCATTTGGTTAACCTCCCTTTACTGCGCCATGCCCTCGAAGAATTCGATTCCCTTGGAATCCTTCTTGAGCGTAACATAAGCTTTCTTTACTTCAGGGGTTCTGCCCTGGGTACGGCCCTGGCGCTTCATCTTGCCCTGGGTACGCAGGGTGTTTACGCTTTCAACCTTCACGCCAAAGATCTCTTCGATTGCCGCTTTGATCTGCGTTTTGTTCGCATGGATGTCCACAGCGAAAACGTATTTCTTATCGGCGATGGAATCGTAGCTCTTTTCGGTGAGGACCGGACGAATGATGATATCGTATGCGGTTTTCATTATTCGTTTACCTCCTCGGTGCACTCGTCCGCGTAGATGCTCTCAAGCTTCTTGACGGCTTCCTTGGTTACGATAAAGCTCTCATAGCCCAGGATGTCGACAACATTCAGCATACCTACGTGGGAAACCTTTACGTTTTCGATATTGGCGCCTGCGCGTACGATACTCGTGTCGGCGTTCTCGGTTACGATCATCGCCTTCTTGGCAGCGTTTACAGCCTTGAGCATGTTGGCAACATACTTGGTCTTGGCTTCGGCGAGCTCCAGCTTGTCAAGAACGATGATCTCATTCTCAACTGCCTTGCAGGTGAGCGCGCTCAGCATGGCCAGACGGCGGATCTTGCGCGGTACGCTCATGCGGTAGGAACGCGGTTTTACAGCAAATACCATGCCGCCGTGGGTGAACTGCGGTGCGCGGCGGCCATGATGGCGTGCGTTACCGGTGCCCTTCTGGCGATAGATTTTGCGTCCGCCGCCGCGTACTTCCGTACGGGTCTTTGCAGACTGCGTGCCCTGACGCTGTGCATTCAAAATTGCGCGGGTTACGGTGTGCATCGCAGGAACGCTTACTTCTACGCCGAAAACGGCTTCATTCAGCTCTTGCTCGCCAACTACCTGACCCTGCATATTCAGTACTTTTACAGTAGGCATTGTTTGCGTCCTCCTTCCAGATAAAATCAGGCCTTGACCGAGTCGCGGACGAAGAGCAGAGCTCCGTTCGCTCCGGGCAGTGCGCCCTTGACGAGCAGGAGGTTTCTCTCAGCATCCACGCGGATCACTTCCAAATTCTGGACGGTGACCTTCTCGTTACCATACTGACCGGCCATTTTCTTGCCTTTGAAAACGCGGGAAGGATCGGAGTTAGCGCTCAGAGAACCTACGCCGCGATGATACTTGGAACCGTGGCTCATGGGGCCGGTGTGCTGATTCCATCTCTGGATAACGCCGGTGTAGCCGTGACCCTTGCTGATTCCGGTTACGTCGATCTTGTCGCCTTCTGCGAAGATGTCGACCTTGATCTGGTCGCCTACGTTGAGGGCGGAAATGTCGTCAAGGCGCAGTTCGCGAAGATAACGGGTTGCGGGAACGCCCGCTTTAGCGAAATGGCCGAGCTCGGGTTTGTTCTTCAGTTTCTGAGCGCGCTTCTCCGCGAGCTCTCCGAAACCGACCTGAACTGCCTCATAGCCGTCTTTTTCAACCGTCTTCACCTGGGTTACGGTGCAGGGGCCTGCTTCGACGACCGTGACCGGTACCAGACGTCCATCGCTCAGGAAGATCTGGGTCATACCGATCTTTTTGCCGAGAATTGCCTTCTTCATTGTTACACCTCTTACAGTTTGATTTCGATCTCTACGCCCGCAGGAAGATCAAGCTTCGTGAGCGCTTCGATGGTCTTGGGGGAGGGCTGAAGGATATCGATCAGGCGCTTGTGGGTGCGCAGTTCGAACTGTTCGCGGCTATCCTTGTGCTTGTGGGGGGAGCGAAGGATAGTAACGATTTCCTTCTCCGTGGGGAGCGGGATGGGGCCGGATACGCGGGAACCGGTTCTCTTGGCGGTTTCCACGATGCGGGCCGCAGACTGGTCGATGAGCGAGTGCTCAAAGGCCTTCAGCTTGATGCGGATCTTCTGGCTTGCCATTGTTTGGTTTCCTCCTTATTGGACTCATGCACACGCTGCCGGGCGTGCCCTTATACAATTTTTTGACGGCGCATGAGCCGTCGCCCGATTGTCGGACTGGTCCCCGGAAATTCCCCGTTTGATGCCCGTTCATCCGCTTTTTGAACGGATTTCAAACGCAACCTCCCGGTTCATCCCTCGTGTGTGCGGGTGATTTCTCGCCATATTTCCCGGCAGAGTTGCATGGCTCACCCACACGCAACGGTTCAATTATACAACAACTACCCCGCATTTGGCAAGTTATGATTGTGTCAATTCGTGTTATAAGATTCCGATTCATATACATTTAACATAACATCTTTAGGCGACTTTCAGCCAAAGAAATAGTAGTTTTCTTTGATAAGCCCCCCTATCGTTTCCGTTCCAACGAAAAAGGAGGAAGATTTCTCTTCCTCCTCCGTTTTGCCAATCAGCAATCGATCAGTCGTAAACGAGCAGAGCGATGTCGGGATCGTCGATGTTGGCGGCGGTGTACCACTGTGCGCCGGTGTCGACGTCCGCTACTTCTTCGCCGATGTATGCCTTGTAGGCGAGCTCAACGGCCTTGTAGCCGATCTGGAAGGGATCCTGGGTTACGGAACCAACGAACCAGCCGTTGCGAACCGCGTTCTTCTGGGTTGCGCCTGCGTCGAAGCCGGCAACGATCAGATCCTTGTACTGGCCTTCGTCGCCCAGCTCGCTGCCGTCAGCGGTAGCTGCGAGGAAGCCGTTTACAGCGCCTTCGTTGGAGAGGAAGATCGCCTTGAGGCCTTCCATCGCGAGAACGGCGTTGGAAGCGTTCACGATGTCGGCGGTCTCAGTGGTAGCGGAGATCTGAACGAAGATCTTGATAGCGGCGCCATCTACGGGAGCGGCCCACTTCTCATGGCCTTCGATGGATACGGTGTTGTAATCGGCGGCGATCTCAGCCATCTTGTTTACGAAACCGGTGGTGCGGCTGGTTACGGACTCAGAAGTAGCATCCTGAGAGATAACAGCGATCACAACGGGCGCTTCTGCGGTGGCGTTGAAAAGCATGTCGCCGAAGCCTTCCAGCTTCTCAAACTCGATTGCGGCCAGGGCGGCAGCATTCTGGTTGTTGGTGGAAGCGGTGGCCTTGATGGCTCCTTCGGGGGCGTTCGGAACGCCGGAGTCGAAGCCGATTACGGGGATATTCTTCTCGATGCACTCGGTCAGCTGATCCATAACGGCATCAGTGGAGAGAGCGGCAAGAGCCAGAGCAGCGGGGTTCTTGGCCATTTCAGCCTTGAGCATTTCAACCTGAGCGTCGATTTCGGTTTCGGAGGCAGGGCCGTCGAAATAGATTTCTACGCCGTAATCTTCAGCAGCCTTCAGGGAGCCCTGATATACTGCCTGCCAGAACTGATGCTGGAAGCCCTTGGAAATTACGGAGATGTAGGGCTTGCTTTCCGCTACGGCGAAGCCGCAAAGAAGCAGAGCAAGTGCGAGAACCAGTGCCAGGATCTTCTTCATGTGTGAGTTCCTCCTATAAATATTATATTCCGCCGGACGAGCCGGTCGTGAATCAAAGGGATGCACGCTTACTAAGCCTTCTTGACCTTTGCGCGCTTCTCGGTCTTTACCTTCTGAGCGGAAGCGGTGCGCAGCTGATCCAGAAGCACGGCGCCGATTACGACAAAGCCGGTAAAGAAGGTCTGCCAGTGGCTCTGAAGACCTACGGAAGGAAGTCCGCTCTTAAGGACTGACATGATGAATACGCCGATGATAGTGCCGACGATGGAGCCGCTTCCGCCGGACATGCTCGTTCCGCCGATAACGACGGCCGCAATGCCGTTAAGCTCCTGTCCTGCGCCGTAGCCCGGGATGATAACCGTGTTGACCGCCGCGTACATAATGCCGGCGAAGCCTACGAACAGACCGCAGACCGCATATACCGCAATCTTCCAGTTGTCGGTGTTCACACCGGAGAGGCGGGCAGCTTCTTCATTGGACCCGATAGCCAGAGTGTAGCGGCCGAACTTGGTGCGGTTGAGCAGGAAGAACGCGATCAGGAACGCTGCGATCAGATAGCATACGCCGATCGGGAAAGTGCCCGCGCGATAAGTAACCGTCTTAAACCAGGTGTTGGCGCTTCCGGTAGTGGGATAATACTGGGTGGTAACCTTGGTGACAATCTGACCGAAGCCGGTCGTGATCATCTGGGTACCGAGGGTTGCGATAAAGGGCGGGAGCTTGAGCTTCGCGATCATAACGCCGTTCAAAAGGCCGAACAGCATTGCAATGATCGGAACCAGCCATACAGCCAGCCACAGCGGAAGACCGAGATTCGAATAGAAGTAGCAGCCGATCAAAGCGGAGCAGATCATGCTGGTACCGATGGAAAGGTCGATTCCGCCGGTCATGATGACGAACGTAACGCCGAACGCCAGGAAGCCGATGTAGTAGGAGTTTTCAAGAATCGCCTTCATGGTGTAGGAGGAGCGGAAGGATTCGCTTGCCAGGCAGAAGAATGCGAACAGTATGATCAGCGCGATCGGAGCCAGCATCTTCTGTACATCGAACTTCTTGGCGCCCGCTTCAATCCTCTGGCGGGATACGGTGTAATTGACAAACTCTTCCGGGAGACCGCTTTCCTTTTTCTCCTTATAGACAACCTTGACTGCAAGGGCTGCAGCAACCAGGCCTGCGCCCAATACAAGCAGCAAAACGCAGCTGTCAATTGCGATATAGTCCATATGATCGGATAAGGTTGCATATCCGACTTTTCTGGAAACAGCCATCTCCGCAAAACCGGAAGCTTCTCTGATAGAAGCCTCATGCGCTTCAACAGCCTTCTGCTTTTCCTTGATAACCGCGTTTACTTCTCCCTTTTCCGCATCAATCTGCGCATACTCAAGGTTCAGTGTATCAAGCTGCTCCTTCAGCTTGGCAAGCTCCGCCTGATCCGCATCGGCACTGTTTTCCATCTTGCGGATGGCCTTCTGAAGATCCATCTTCTGCGCGTTCAATTCGGAAACCTGTCCCTCGAAAGGAAGGAGCAGTTCGCCGGATGCGGCAGCTTCCGCCTTAAGCGCTGCATGGGTCTCATTGTATTCCGGAATCAAGTCAAAAAGCTCGTCTATGTATTTGTTTCCGTCAAGAGCCTCAATGACGCCCGGTAAAGTTTCCTCACTGATTTCCTTAAGGGAAAGGCTCTTTATGAGCGCTTCTCTCGTCAGGTTATCCTCAGCAAACTCGGAAAAATCCGTCTTTGCGCCGAAGGACTGTATGCCGGGAGATACAAAAACACCGATAATTCCCCAGTAAGCGAGGAATATGCCGAAGACGAGCACTAAGCTCATCAGACGTCTGATCTTTTTCTTATTCTTCTTATTCATTATTGCGCTTCCTCCCCTATGCTACTTTCTCGACGCTGCCAGAGACATAATCTTTTCCTGAGTTGCATCCTCAATGGACATTTCGCCGGTCTTTTCGCCTTCGCACATGACGACGACGCGGTCGGAAAGTCTTAAAAGCTCCTGAAGCTCGGAAGAAATCATGATGATCGATTTGCCTTCCTGCGCAAGCTGGTTCATGAGCTTGTAAATCTCGTTCTTTGCGCCAACGTCGATTCCGCGCGTAGGCTCATCAAAGATCAGGATATCGCAGTTTCTGAGCAGCCATTTTGCAATGACCACCTTCTGCATGTTGCCGCCTGAAAGCGTTCTCACCTGCGTGTCCACCGTCGGGGTTTTGATGCTGATTCTTTCTTTATATATGTTTGAGATTTCCTTGATCAGGCGATCCTTGACCGCAAGCTTTCCGGAAAGCGCCTCCAGCGCCGGAAGCGCGGTGTTATCGGCTACGGAAAGCTGCAGGCAAAGTCCGTATCTCTTTCTGTCTTCTGACAGATATCCGATACCCGCTTTTACAGCGTCTGCGGGAGTCTTGATCTTTACCCTTTTGCCGTTTACATAAATCTCGCCCGATTCGCGCTTATCCGCGCCGTACAGAAGGCGCGCCGTCTCCGTTCTTCCCGCGCCCATCAGACCCGCAAAGCCCAGAATCTCGCCCTTCCTTAATTTGAAGGATACGTTCTTTACTTCTCTTGATACGAGATTTCTGACCTCAAGCACAACCGGCGCGTCCTCAGGCACCATGGAATGCGTCTTGGGCTGTTCGTAAATTACGCGGCCTACCATCATCTGAATGATTTCTTCCAGCGTTACATCCTTCGTGTTGACCGTATTTACATACTGGCCATCGCGCATGACGGTAATTCTGTCGGAAATCTCTTTGAGCTCGCCCATTCTGTGAGAGATATATACGATGCCTACGCCCCGTGCCTTCAAATCCCTGATAAAGCGGAACAGATCCGCGATTTCTGTTTCCGTAAGCGCAGCGCTCGGCTCGTCCATGATCAGAATTCTTGTATTATTATAGGAAAGTGCTTTCGCAATTTCAACCATCTGCTGCTTTGCGACGGTGAGCTTTCCTACGATGGTATTCGGCGAAAGAGCGATGTTCAGACTGTTCAGCAGCCTTGCGGTTTTCTCATTCTGCTCAGCCTTATTGAGAAGTCCGCCCTTCATGGATTCGCGGCCGATGAATATATTCTCCGCTACCGTCAAATCCTTCATCAGGTTCAGTTCCTGATGAATAATGCTGATACCAAGCGCCTGCGCATCTCTCGTATTGTGAATTCTTACTCTGGTTCCATTGATCAGTATTTCTCCGGAATCCTTCTGGTAAACGCCGGTGAGTACCTTCATCATCGTGGATTTACCCGCACCGTTTTCGCCTACCAGAGCGTGCACTTCGCCTTTTTCCAGTTCGAATCGGCAATTATCAAGCGCGTGTACGCCTGGGAAGGATTTCTGAATATCCCTCATTTCCAGAAGCTTTTCGGCCATGCTCTCCCTCCCCGTTATTCAGCGCGTTCCAGCGCGCAATAAATCAATACTATCCTCAAATACTATATCATAAATCTCTTGCATCGTCAATATATGTATTTCATTTATGTTTGATTTATCTATATGATTGTTTTTTCTGCATTTATGAATGTCCTTATTATAAATACATTTGTTTTTATTCTAAATACATTGTCTATTTTTATTTATATATACATCCGCCCGCCAAGCGGTAATCTTTTTTATACGGGCATATCCCTAGGTTCTTTCCTGCTGTATCCGCATAATATCCTTTGCGCCAGAACGCCCTGTTCCGATGTTTATACTTTCGTTCCTCATACTTCTCATGCAATATCGTGCTGCTCTTCCTTTCAGGCGCCCCATAAAACTCGATGCACTATACTTTGGCGATACCTCCGGCAACTCATATACATGATCTTGACATACTTACGCTTCTATTATCTTCACCTTCTTCCATTCGAACAGTTTCCTCTTTATCGCTCCTAACTCCCGCTTCTTTCTCCATAAAATACTTTCCTTCGATACTTCGGCGCAAACATTATATAATATTTGAATTCCATTTCGTATGCGGTAAACTAAGTACGTTACCGGGCTCCCCTTTTGAACTCCTTTTACCTTTCGCTGCAAATGCCGAACCGCTTCGCTTATTATATCAAAGGGAGTTATTTGTGACTGCTCATCTGTTAACCTCTTTGGAACCACCGGCCCTGCCAGCAGTTTTCTGTGTATAAAAAAGACCCGCACATTACTGTGCGAGTCTCTCAAAGCGTTTAATTACGCAAGGATCTTGATAACAACGCCGGAACCTACCGTGCGGCCGCCCTCGCGGATAGCGAAACGAAGTCCTTCTTCGCAGGCGATGGGGGTGATCAGGGTGATTTCCATGTCGATGTTGTCGCCGGGCATTACCATCT
>JAFQKQ010000109.1 GCA_017396845.1 Clostridia bacterium | reverse complement strand
TGAAAACTGGGGCGGCGGCGGACATATGACCCCGGAAATGTACGCCCGCGAATACATCCGCTTTCTTACCGTTTGCCAGGAGGTTGACAGAGCGCATACGAAATTCATACTCTGCGGCCCGAACGCACATGATGTTGCATGGACGCGCCGCGTAATGAAGGAATGGGCAGAAAGCCATGACGGGCGCGACCTCACGTGGGGCCTTTCCGCACACTATTATTGCGGAACCGCTGGCGCTCCGCAGACGTTTACCGAGGACGAGTGGTATCAGCTTCTCTTCCAGGCGGATTTCATGCGCCGGATCGTGGACGAGCACCGCGCGGCGATGGATGAATTCGATCCCGACCGTAAAATCGCGCTTGTAATCGACGAATGGGGCTGCTGGCATAAGGACGGCAGCGGACCCAGCAAGGGTTACAACCTGTTTGAGCAGCAGAGCACCATGCGCGACGCCGTCGTAGCCGCAATGACTTTGAACCTGTTTAATAACCGCGCGGACGTTGTCAAGATGGCAAACGTCGCTCAGCTCTGCAACAATCTCCATTCGCTCTATTTGGCGGGCGGCGAGGGCTTTGCCGAAACACCCAATTATCATGTGTTCGATCTTTTCAAGGATCATCAGGGTGCAAAGCAGATTTCCACCGCCGTTCATGCGGACATTATGGAAAGAAACGGCTTCAGGCCCATGACGCTTCTGAGCGCCTCCGCATCCGAAAAGGACGGATATGTAAACGTAACGCTTGCAAATCTTTCCATGACGGACGAATGCAGTGTGTCGCTCGTGCCCGTTTCTTCCGCGATCAGCAAGGATGCCTCTCTTCGCCTCCTTTGTCATGAAGACGTTCACGCATGCAATACCTTTGAAAACCCCGAATGCGTGCATCCCGTCGATTCACAGATTAAGTTTACGGAGAAAAACGAAATCGTACTCCCGCCCGCAGCCGTTGCGCTGATCAAATTCAAGAAGGAAGCTAGAAATTGAACACGTATTTATTCGATTTTGACGGAACACTGGTGGACTCCATGCCTACTTACGTTCAGGCGATGCTGAAAATTCTGGACGATCACCATATATCCTACGGAAAGGACGTTGTAAAGACGATCACGCCGCTTGGCGCATATCACACAGCGCTCTATTTTCAAACGCTCGGCGTTCCCATGGAAACATCGGAAATGATAAACGAAATGGGAAAATATATGCTGGATAAATACTGGTATGAGATCCCCGCAAAGCCGTATGTAGCCCAAATGCTTAAAACGCTGCGAAATAGCGGCGCATCCCTGAACATACTCACCGCAAGCCCGCACATCACGCTGGACAAGTGCCTTGAAAGGCTCGGTCTTTTCGATCATATATGGTCGACGGATGATTTCAAGACCACGAAATCCGATCCCGCAATCTATCATATGGCCGCTGAGCGGATCGGTAAAAGCGCAGAAGAGATACTGTTTTTAGACGACAATCCGAACGCCTGTGAAACCGCCAAAAGGGCGGGAATGAAGGTGTGCGGCGTTTACGACGCATCAAGCGCAGAATTCGAAGAAGAAATGCGGAAAATAGGCGATTTCTATATCCGCGATTTCAGTTCCCTGATCCCCCTCTCCCAATAAAAAAACGGCTGCCGCAGTATTTATGAACTGCAGCAGCCGCATTTTTTCAGCTTACTTTCCGTTGCTTCTTACGCTATTAGCGATAGTATCGATGGTCTCATCCAGACTGTCGTCAAACCCATTCATATACACCGTGTAAAGGCTGAACACCTCGCCGTTTGCGTAGTACAGATATCTGCCGCCCGAGAAGGGAATTCCCTCAATGTTTACATCAAGCGTGTATCGAATCGCGCGTTTTCCTTCCAGCGTCGTTTCAACATAGGAGGCGTTGCTTTCCCCTTCAAGCCCAATCAGGAAGCCGTCCCACAAGCTGTCGTAGTTATTAAGGCTCAGCTCTTCCGCATTGATAAACGGCATGCTGTTTACGGTGATCATGGACATTCCGAATCCGTTCACTTCATCATATACAATGATTGCGCCGGCGTCACGCTCCTCGTACATATACGACGGATAAGCGAAGGTGAACGATCCCAGGGAAGAGGCGGTAAAACCATCGTCCGTGTTTGTATAAACCGGAATATACTGATTTTCCGCGCCCACGACCATATCAAGCAGCATATCGCGCTCATCATTGAGTACATCGATTCCTACATCCGGGCTGACGATCGTAAGATTGAGAATCTCTCCTCCGTTTTCAACCATCACGCCGATCACGCTGAAGTATTCAACGGTATCGGAAAACGTGAATTCATAATAGCGCGCAGCCATACCGGCAATTTCAAGTGTTTCATACACGGGCTGCATGCCGCTGTATTCCTCTCCTGCGGTCATGCGCGTGTTGTCAACATACATCTCAGCGATAAGATTCAAAAGATTGGGCGTGCCAACCAGATCTGTTACGTCGTAAAGCTTCACCATAATGAAGAAGGGACTTCCGTCCTCCATCATAATGTAGGTAACGTCTTCTACCTGCGAAACCGTGCCGTACTGGGGAACGGCGATGGTAAACGAGCCGGCGATAAGCTCCTCGCCAAACGCGCAGGGCGTAAGCATAAGTACCAAAGTCAGAATGGCTGCAAAAATTTTTTTCATGGAAATCCCCCTCAATTGAGCGCTCTGCGCTTTTTTCTTACGGTATGATAATAACACACCCGGCGTACCAATCTTGAATCGTATTTCCGGAATTCCGAAGCGCCCGGTCAGTTTGCTTTGCATCCGGCGTTCGAAGCCTTGCCCGCAAGATATTCGATCACTTTGCCGGAAGACGGTTTTTTGCCGTCGTAAGCCATGCCTGCTCCGGACGCATAGAATTGTTCAAATCCTCCCGATTTCCATGCCGCCTGTACAGCGGTTCTGATCGCTCTTTCAACACCCGATACGCTCGCAGAATGCATCTGTGCAATTCTCGGATAGAGTTCTGTGGTAATATGCTTCCTTAAGAACTCCTCCTTAGAATATAACACCGCCGCATCCTTCAGATACCCATACCCCTTCAGCTGAGGCGTTATGCCCATTTCGCGAAGCTCCCTTTGTACGCGCTTGGCAGAAAAATCCGACGGCTCTGCAAAGTCCTGATCCGAAAAACCGTCCCGGCCAAACTGGCAGATTCTCTGATACAATAATTCTTCGCTCACGGGCTTGAGCATATAATAGCAAGCGCCCAGAGACAGCGCGATATCCGCCATATGGTCGCTTGTAACCTTTGACAGCACCAACGCTTTCGGGCGCTTTCCGCGCATGTTGCCGATGGCTTCCAGTACGCCCAAACCGTCGATTCTTTTGAGCATCAGACCTGTCAAAACTACGTCAACATTCATCTTGCCGACCTTCGAGATAACATCAGCGCCGTCCGTTGTCTCATATACAACGTCGATGTCTTTCATTCCCCTGAGCGCTTCGGAATTCCTTCTGAGCGCAATCGGGTCGCCGTCGGCTACAATCAGATTCACATTTCTCATTCGCGTTCGTTCCTCTTTTCCTTACTACTGTCTACGCGAAAGTATTGTGACCATTATATTGCTGCAGAGAACATTTGTAAATAGTTTTGTAACATTATATTCATATTTACAGTGACTATAAGTACGTATTTCGATAAAATTTACGTCCAGTCCGTCTGTTACAGACCCGCAACCGCGATTTCCTGCACCATGAAGGAAGGCGCGCCGATGGAGGTTACGCTGCTCGGACGGGCAAAGCGCAGATCGGCGGCAATGCTCGTAACCTTCTTAAGCACCTCAAAGAAATTGCCAGCAACGGTAATCTGATCGACAGGGCGTACAATTTTTCCGTTTTCGATCAGAAAGCCCTTTGCGCCCAGTGAGAAATCGCCGCTGATCTGATTTGCGCCCGAATGCATGCCCATGAGAGACGTAATCATGATACCGTTTTCAACCGATTCTATCATCTCGTCAAGCGAAATGTCTCCCGGCGCCAGATAGAAATTCGTCGGCGCTACCTGCACCGGCGCGCTGTATCCCGCCTTCGAGGCGTTTCCGGTGGATTTTTCGGGACAGGTTTTCAGGCTGTGAAGCAGCGTCATCAATTTTCCGTCCTTAACAACGTCCTTCGTATAGGTTTTCACGCCTTCCGCATCGAAGGGCGTAGAAGCAAAGCCGGTTTCAAGCAGCGGATCATCCGTAATGGTCACGCATTCGGAAGCGATCATTTCGCCCTCTCTGCCCTTTAAAAGCGTAAGCCCCTTTTTCGCATTCTCGCCGGAGAACACGCTGGAAAACACGCCGAGCATGGTTGCGGCGACGTCGTTTCTGAATATCGCTTTATAGCTTCCGGAGGGAATGCTGCTGGCGTTCATGCTCTTTATCGCTTCATCTACCGCTCTTTCGGCCAACTCTTTTACATCCACATCCTTTTTATCGAATGCGAACTTCATATCAAAGGCAAAATTTACCTTTCCATTTTCGGATACGATCGGCGCGACGACTGCGCCCACTGTACCCGTCTTGAACGATACGTCAAGGCCCTTGGAGTTCACGATCTGCTTCTCGTGAATGCCCGACATATATCCGCAGCCTTCCGATCTTACGACTCTTTCATCCGCCTCGCGCATCGCCTTTTCCATATCAAGCGCAAGCTGAATCTTCTCATCCGCATGCATATCCGAAATCTTTTCTATGTCGCGCTCGATAACAGCATAATCACTGTCGCCGCCGTAAATGATTTCTTTATCGTCCGTCTCAATCAAAAGCGCGTTACCCTTTACGCCCTCCACCAACATTTCAATGGCTTCCTCGTCCATTTCCTCGGAGGAGGCATAGCCCATCCTTCCGGCGTAAAGACCTCTGAAGCACACGCCGGCGGTGTTCGATGCGGAATACTCTCTGATTTCGCCGTCCATTACATCAACGGAAAAATCATCGGAAGTTTCAAAATAGGCTTCAAACTCGTCAATGCCCGCGTTTTTCGCAGCCAGGAAGAGCTTTTCCACAAATACCTTTCTGTCCATTTATCTGCCTCCCACCGTTATATCGGTTACGCGGATCATCGGCTGTCCGACGTTTGTCGGCACGCTGCCGCTTGAACTTCCGCACATTCCCTGCGCCATCCTCATCTTCTTACCGACTCTGTCGATCTTCTTAAGCACTTCGCCGCCTTTTCCGATCAGGGTTGCGCCTCGGACCGGGCGATCGATTTTTCCGTTTTTGATCAGATAGCCTTCGCCGACGGCAAAGTTGAATTCGCCCGTCAGCGGGTTTACGCTTCCGCCGCCCATGACCTTTGCATAGAGTCCGTCGGGGCAGGACGCAATAATCTCCGCCTCGTCGTGATTTCCGGGGGCAATGTATGTATTTCTCATGCGGGAAGTGGGCGCATAAGTGTAATTCTCGCGCCTTCCGGAGCCGGTTACCGGCATATTCATTCTTCTCGCATTCAGGCGGTCAATCATATAGTTTTTGAGAACGCCGTTCTCAATCAAAACGAGTTTCGTCGTCGGATTTCCTTCGTCGTCGATGTTCTCGCTGCCCCATTCGTTTGCAAGCGTACCGTCGTCAATGGCAGTCACGATGGGCGATGCGATCATCTGACCGAGTTTGCCCGCAAATTCGCTGTTCCCGTAAGCTACGGAAGTAGCTTCCAGGGAATGCCCGCACGCTTCATGGAAAATTACGCCGCCGAAGCCGTTGTCGATGACGACCGGCATCACGCCCGCCGGACATACATCCGCATGCAGCATAGTGATTGCGCGTTTTGCAGCTGCTTTCGCCGCTTTCTCAACATTCACGCGGGTATTAAACAGTTCAAAGCCCATCATCGCGCCCGGGGATTCCATACCGGTCTGATTTTCGCCGTTTCCGGAGGCAACCGCTCGGATCATGAGACGGGAATACACGCGCCTGTCGTTTACAAACATGCCCTGCGTATTTGCAATCGTCACATTCTGCTCCCAGTCAAAGATTGTGCCCGTCACCTGCGCAATTTCTTCGCTTTCGCTCTTCGCCGCGCGGCATGCATCCTTTACAACCGCCGCGCGCCTAACGCCTGATACATCCATGGGAAGTTCGCGGATATCATGGATGTTCTTTATGATCGAGCCCACCAGTTCTACTTTCTGATCAGAACGCTTTTCGCTTCCGATGGCCGCCGCAGCGCGTTCGGAAAGGCGCAAAAGTCCTTCCGCCGACGTGTCATTTGTATACACATACACCGAATTCAAGCCCTTGTATACGCGAAGACCCGCGCCGTGAATTCTGCCCGTAGTAGCAGTATCGATGGCGGCGTTGGTCTGTGAAAGGCGGGATTTTCTGGTATCCTCATAAAAAATCTCCGCAAAGTCGCCGCCTGTGGAAACCGCCCGTTCGAGCGCTCTTGCCGCATCTCCCTTTTTCAGCATCCTTCCATCTCCTTTTCGTATTATGCAAACATTTTTTCAAGCTCTTCCAGCTTTTCGGACGTAATCAGCGCATCGCGATCCGTACCGCGAAGCTGTATCACATACGTCCACCGTCCGTAGGGCGTGATCGCTTCAATGTGGTTAAGCCCGACGATATACGATTTATGGCTTCTGAAAAACATGTCATTCGGAAGTCTTTCATCGATTTCCGAAAGCGTTTCCGCCGTAACAAATCTTTCGCCGCCCTCTAAGTAAATCACCGTCGATCTTTCTTCCCTTTGTATCAGCATGATCTGCGCCATATCCACAAAGCTCACGCCTTCTCTGTGTTTGAGCATAAGCTTTTTCGGGGAAGGCGCAATGCCCGTGCCCGTCCTCTCGATTCGGGACTTTTCGGCGCCCTTGATCCGCTGTCTGATCAGCGTAAGCGTTTTTATCACCCGTTCCTCCTTAAACGGCTTCAAAAGGTAATCAAACGCATACACCTCAAACGCGTCGCCCATATATTTTTCATGCGCCGTAGCAAACACGAGTATGGTTTTCGGATTCACATCCTGTATAATTTTCGCCGCCTCTACGCCCGTGATATGCGGCATTTCCACATCCAGCAATATCACCTGCGGCTGAAGCGTTTCGTTCATTTCGATCAGCTCGCGCCCGTCGTGCGCTTCGCCGACCAATTGAAACCCGCCCGATCTTTCGATAAATTTCCGCATAATCAGACGCATGCCTGCATCGTCATCGGCGATTAATATGCGAATATCCTCCAATTTCTCTGCACCCTCTTCATACATTAATTCCCGGCAGTATTCGCTGCCGGGAGCAAAAGGTACTTTATCCGAATCTCACGCGCTTGCGCTGCACATTTCCCATTTATTCATCCCTAAGGGAAACAGGCTTTGAAAGCACCTCTGTAAGCACAATAGCACGCTTTAAACCGCTCAGCTTCAGATTCTTTTTGCTATACGCCGCGCTATTTTCACTGCTTATGCTTTTTGCCGCCTGCGCAGGCGCACTCCTTGTTGCAGGTGCATTCGGCATCGGCGAAGAGCTGTTTGCCTGAGAACTGTTCCCCTGAGAATGCGTTTGATTTTGATCGGCATTCTGAAGGCTTCTCATTCTTTCAATTCTCTGCGCCGTTCTTTGTGTATTCCGGCCTTTGTTCCGATTGTGCGCCTTGGCAGACACGGATGCAATCACCAGAATCACCATGATAAACGACAGGATTCCTTCCAACGGGCAAGCCCCCTTTCAGGCATTGGTAGAAGCCTTACTTCTTCAGAGGCTTTTTCTCCTCCGCCATTTCCTTGTCGTCTTCCGCAGGCATGCCGCTGTCAGCAATGGCTTCGCGCATCTTCGTATCGGAGATCACGTTCTGCATGCGGTAGTAATCCATAACACCAAGCTTTCCGGTTCTGAGCGCTTCCGCCATGGCGCGCGGAACTTCCGCCTCCGCCTCCACAACTCGTGCGCGCATTTCCTGAACGGCTGCAATGTTTTCCTGCTCCTTGGCAACGGCCATCGCGCGTCTTTCCTCCGCCTTGGCCTGCGCAATGCGGCGATCGGCTTCCGCCTGATCCATCTGCAGCTGTGCGCCTACGTTTCTGCCTACATCCACATCCGCGATGTCGATGGACAGAATTTCGTATGCGGTGCCGGAGTCAAGACCCTTGTTAAGAACGGTCTTACTGATTCTGTCGGGATTTTCCAGAACCTCTTTATGGGTTGCGGAGGAACCGATGGTGGTAACGATACCCTCGCCTACGCGCGCCTGAATGGTCTCTTCGCCGGCGCCGCCGACCAGCTGCTCCAGGTTGGTGCGAACGGTTACGCGGGCCTTGGCGCGAAGCTCGATGCCATCCTTAGCGACCGCCGCAACGGTCGGGGTTTCGATGACCTTCGGGTTTACGGAGGTCTTTACCGCTTCAAGAACATCGCGTCCGGCAAGATCAATCGCTCGGCAGCTTTCAAACGAAAGGTCGATGTTGGCCGCCTGCGCCGCAATCAGCGCGTCGATTACCATGTTGAGCCGTCCGCCTGCCAGAAGGTGCGCTTCCATTTCGTTGATGTTGATATCAAGACCGGCCTTCGTCGCCTTGATGAGCGGTCTTACGATATCGCCGGGGGTGATGCGGCGAAAGCGCATACCGATCAATATGGAAATCTTAATCCTTACGCCGGAAGCCAGCGCCGAAATCCACAGTCCGATCGGGAAGAAGCGTGCAAAGAAGAAGATTATAAAGAATACTGCTACTACAACCAAGAGTGCAATTGCCAGTGTCATAGGTTCCATGAAATACTCCCCTCTCATTCCTTATTCATAATGAACCATACAGTTCACTATTTACTTTACCTTGGCGACAAACAGCTTTTTGCCGTCCACCTTAACAACCTTGATTTTTTCACCTGCGTCGATAAAGCCTTCATCAGAAAGAACATTCAGCTTTACGCCGTCGAAATCGCCGTTTCCAACGGGATTCAGAGGCGTACGCGCAACGCCTTCCTTGTCCTTGTAAAAGTTAAGTGGGTTCTCTTCCTTCTGCTTGGTGGCCACGCTGTTTAACACCAGCTTGGAATTGATAAGCTTTCCTTTGGACGCCGTTCGTATGGCGATGGAAAACAGCACGCACAGAACCGCTACCACAATCAAAGCGATGATCAAGCCCTGAAGAACCGTGTCCGCAATCATTACGATACCCACGATCATCAGTATCGCGCCGGAAATTCCCGGAAGTCCAAAGCCCGGCAAATAAATTTCAAGAATCAGAAGACCGAATGCGACCACCATCAGAATCAGCGCCAGCGTATTCTCCGCCAGGAACAAGCCGATATTTCCCATATTTGCTTCCCTCCTTTGTTTTAGGTATGGCACAATTGTACAGCCTTTTGCGCTCATTATCCATACCTTTTCTCTCAATCATACATATTCCGCGCTGACTTGTCAGTTTTTTCGTCTTTTTCTGCGCGTGCGGGCGCATTTCCGCAAAGCATTTTAGGCCTTTCAGCCACTTCCACGTCCGCCGGCGCAAAATCGTACCGAAGCAGTTCTTCGGGTTTCACAAAGCGAAAGCCGTTTACGTCAATGGCGCGGGGAAGCCCGGAAACAAGGCTTGAACGGTAAAACAGCACCAGCACTTCGCCTTCGGGATACCCGTGTAGCTTAGCGTCAAATATCCTTCCCGTCTTCGTACGGATGTCAAGCTCCTCCATAAGCTCCCGCTCCAGCGCTTCCTCGGGCGTTTCGCCCTTTTCCACCTTGCCGCCGGGGAATTCCCATTTAAGCGCCCTTTGCCCGTTCGCCTTACGCTGGGAAATCAATATCTCCCCATTCTTTTCGACAATTCCCGCCACTACAAGCAATGGTTTCATATATCCCTCAGTCCATCATCTTGAGAACGACCTTGAGCGTAAGAACCTCAAATTTCTTAAGCTTCTCGCCGTTTTCATCGTCATAGCGGGCAATGGTGATCTCAAAGGCTTCGCCCGCCTCCAGCTTATCCACAAACTTCGTATAATCGCGGAAATTGTATACGCGTTCGCCGTTGACATGCGTAATAACGTCGTTTACCCTGAGACCTGCCTTCCAGCCGCTGCCGTTTTTCTCGACCTCGACGATCTGAAGTCCCTTGGGCGGATAGTTCTTGAGCGGCTCTTCGGGGCCGTCGATATCCAGAACCGATACGCCGAAGCGCGGACGGTTGTATACGCCGTTTTTGATAATCGACTGCGCGATCGGCCACGCCGTGTCAATCGGAACGGCAAAGGAAATTCCTTCGTATACGATCAGCTCCTCGCCCTCGGGCGTTTCGCCGAAATACACCATATACTTCATGAACGGAATGCCTACAAGTTCGCCTTTCGCATTTACCAACGCGCCGCCGGAATTGCCCGGATTGATCGCGGCGTCCACCTGAATCAGGTCGATGGCGCGGGTGGACTCATAATCCGCATTGTTTCTGTCAAGACCGGAAACAATGCCGGTGGTAAGCGTGTTGTAAAGCGCTTCTGCGCTGACCGGCGTTCCGATGACCGCGATCATCTCGCCCACCTTCAAATCGGACGAGCTTCCGATTTTTACCGGCTCGGCGTCAAACTCCTCTTCAATTTTAAGAACGGCAATGTCCGCCGCCTCGTCGTAGCCGACGACCTCCGCCGCGTACGCCGTTTCGTCCTCCGTTCGGATTTCCACTTCGTCCGCTTCCGCAATTACGTGGTAATTGGTGATAAAGTATCCGCCCTTATCCACATAAACGCAGCTTCCGCCGCCCTCTTCAAACGTGTCCACATGTCCGGTCTTCGAATCCCATACCGTAGTCGTGCATGCAACCACCGCCACCGCCGGCGAAACCATTTCAAAAATCTCCGGAAGCGGATTCTGAGGTGTCAAAATAATATCCTTGGATACCGTTTCACCGATTGCCGAAACGCCGGAAAGCGCAAACAGTAAAACCAGAATCGCCGCTAATATTCTCTTCATCGCTCGTACCTCTTTCTGTTTCCTATTTCATCGTAACAATCGTTACGCCGTCTTCACCCTCGCCGTATCTGCCAAGCCTGAATTCCGCTACGCCCGGCTGCTTTTTGAGATGCTGATGAATGCCTGCGCGAAGCGCTCCCGTACCCTTTCCGTGGATGATGGATACGTTTTTCAGATTGTTCATTCTTGCGCCGTCCAGGAACAGCTCCACCTGCACCAGCGCCTCCTCTACCGTCATGCCGCGAACGTCGCATTCCATTACGCCCTGCTTCGGGGCGACAGATACGCTTGCGACCACCTTCGGCTTTTTCTTTTTGGGCTCCTCCGGCAAAAGGCGCATAAGCGAAATCTTCACCTTCATCTTCATAGCACCCGCCTGAACGGAGCACTCGCCCTTTGCATCCGGCGGCGTAAGCACAACCGCCTTCGTACCCAGATGCGTAAGCTCCACATGATCGCCCGGCTTTACCGTCTCCGGCGCTTCCTCGTTCGGCTTTTCTACGATTTTCTCGGACAGCTCATCAATTCCGCCCTGCAGCTGTGCGCGCATGCCGTGCAGCTCGTGTTCCTTGTAGGATAATGTGCTCTTTGCCTTTTTCAGATCCTGTATAATGGTTTCCGCTTCGCGCTGTGCCTTCTGAAGCACCTTTTTGGCGTCTTCCTTCGCCTTTTTAATCATCGCCTCGCGCTGGTTTTCATAATCTCTGCGCGCCTTCTCGGCCTCGTTTTGAAGCCTCTGTGTCTCTCTGTGCGCATTCTCCGCAAGCTTTCTTTCCTTCTCGGCAATCTGCCTGTGGTATTCTGCGTTTGCAATTACGTCTTCAAAGCGGATCTGATCGCGGGACAGGCGCTCGCTTGCGCTGTCAATCAGCATATCGGGAAGGCCGAGCTTTCTGGAAATTTCAAACGCGTTCGATTTTCCGGGAATACCGATGGAAAGACGGTAAGTGGGCCGAAGCGTTTCAACATCAAATTCCACAGATGCGTTTTCTACACCTTTTGTGCTGAGCGCAAACGCCTTCAGCTCGCTGTAATGTGTGGTTGCAAGGGTGGAAACCTTCATTTTGAGAAGATATTCCAGTATCGACATTGCAAGCGCCGCGCCCTCCGTGGGATCCGTGCCCGCGCCGAGTTCGTCAAACAGCACCAGCGAATTATCGTCCATATTATTTAAAATCGATACGATATTCGTCATGTGCGACGAGAAGGTGGAAAGCGACTGCTCGATCGACTGCTCGTCGCCGATATCTGCAAATACTTCCGAAAACACGGCGATTTCACTGCCGAATTGCGCGGGAATCTGCATGCCGGACTGCGCCATCAATGTCAGAAGTCCCACCGTTTTGAGCGTAACCGTCTTTCCGCCGGTATTGGGGCCGGTGATAACGAGCGTCGTAAAGTCGTCCCCCAGCCACAGATTGGACGGAACCACCTTTTCGGGGTCGATCAAAGGATGCCTCGCGCGAATCAGATTTACCCTTCCCCGATCGTTGATTTTGGGTTCCACCGCTTTCATTTCCCTCGCCAGATACGCCTTCGCGAATATACAGTCGATATCCGCCAGTATATCGATGCCCGATGCGATCATCGGCGCGTCCGGCGCAACTCTTCCGGAAAGTTCTTTCAGGATGCGGTCGATTTCCTTTTGCTCCTTAAGGCTCCATTCCTTAAGCTCGTTTCCCGCCTCAACTACCGCCATCGGCTCGATAAATAAGGTCGAGCCGCTGCCGCTCTGATCGTGCACAAGCCCCGGCACCTGCTGGCGGTATTCCGCGCGGACAGGAATTACATATCTGCCGTTGCGCATGGTGATCAGGCTGTCCATCAGGTATTTCGACATGCTGGACGAGCGGATATACGAATTCAGCTTCTCGCGCACCTTGTCGTTCAGAACGCGGATATGCCGCCGGATGTTGTAAAGCTCGGGACTGGCATGGTCGCTCATTTCATCTTCGGATATGATTGCGCCCAGTATATCCTCTTCCAGCATTCGGTTGGTGGAAATCCGCGAGCCCTTTTCGGAAAGATTCGGCGTGTCCTCTCGATCCGTGACAATCGCCTTTCGAACCGTGCGGCATGCGCGAAGCGCGTCTGCAACCAAAAGCAGCGCCTTCATAGAGAGCGTAGCGCCTACGCTTGCAAGCTTTAGATACTCGCGAACGTCCGTAAAGGCCGCCATCGGATTTCCGCCCGTATAGGCGATAATCGTCATAGCCTCCTCCGTCTCCGCCTGAAGCCTTCTTACAATGTCGATTTCGCTGGAAGGCCTGAGCTCCATCACACGCTCTTTTCCCATATCGGAAACGGCGTATTCCTTCAGCTTTTCAAGAATTTTCGGGTATTCAAGCACCCGCAGATATTTTTCATTCATATCGTTATCTCCATCATTCTACCCCGCGGAAATAATGTCCGGTGGTAAAGGGCGCGCGTTTTGCGCCCGCATCCGTTTCGTTGTTGGTATGGTTTTCTCCGTTTAATAATGACCTATAGCGCTTGATAATCAAAAGCGCGTCGTTTTTCGATTCATCCGTAAACATCAGCCTGATTCCCGATGCTTTCGGAAGCTTTTCGAAATGCCCCGACAAATCCATGGGGACGCTGTTCAGCACGTCGATTACACAGCCTTCGCCGGTATTGAGCCTTGAGAGCGGAAAGCGCATATTCATCCGGTCCCGAAGCACGCACTTTTGAAGCATATCCTTCGCATTTGCGCTTGAACATCTTCTGCATTCGCTGTGCTTTCCGCCGCCGAGCGCCGCGTTCAGCGGGCAGTGCCTCAAATGCATCAGCGGAACGCGTCCGTATGCAATCAGCTCCTTGCGCCCCGACAGCTTTTCAATTTCCTTTGCCGTAAGCTCTACAGAAGGCGTAAACACCGAATCATCCCGGAATAAAAACGCTTCAGCGTGCCGGTTTGCGATGTTTAAAGGATAATCATACCGTTTCTCGCCCGGCCACTCAAGCGGCAATTGACCTACATTTGTCAGGTACACGCCCCTTATCTTTGAAGCGTTTGCATTGGCCCAGCGGTTTATGCCCTTAAGCGCATCCGTCGGAAGCACGCTCGGCAGCACAAGGTAAAATGCATCGAGAACGAGCGCTTTTTGAAGTCCCTCGTTCGTTACATCATTTGGAAGATAGGCGATTTCGTCCGCGCCTGCATTTCTTGCGTTCAAAAGCAAATCCGTATCCGAGCTCTGGCACACCAGCCTTGTTTTCTCTTCCAAAGCCGGTCTTTTTTCTATCCTCTTAAGGGGCGCCGTATTATCTTCCGCGCCTCTCAAATCGCGGATTCGAAGCTGTTTCAGTTTTTCAAGCGCGTCTCTTCTAAGCGCATTCAGACCCGACGCGGGAACAAACGCGTTTTCGTCCGCAATCACATCGATAGAACGAATCTCGTAGGGCGTAGCGCCTGTTTTTGAAAACTGCGCGGAGATTCTTTCCCTGTCCGCAGGATTTCTTTCGCTTATTTCAACCGTCCAGCCCTCAGCCTCAGCCGTTCTTTCCCCGTCCGACACAATCGCCTTGGCGTTTTCCCCCACGCGGATTTCAATTTTGGCGTCCAGCGGTATTATGCGTTTTGTCTCTCTTACAGTATTTTTTGCATCCTCCATCTGTTTATGGCTTACAAGGCGCATGACTTCTCCCGTCTTATTGACGGGATTTACCACTTCTTCGCCCTTCTTCCCGGAAATTTTGATCGGTATATCTTCGCCCGATTCCGTTCTTACGGCAAGCGCGTCCTGATTTTCCACATCCTGAAGGAGCTTGATTTTTCTGCCTTTCCCGGCGAGACCGACTCTTACGCCCCAATGCGACGGACGTTTCACCGAAAGCAATTCGGAATCGATCACCCCGGGCGCATAGCCCTTGGTAAAACCGCCCCTGTTAAAAATCTGCCGAAGCGCTTCCTCATCCGCCTTCGTAATACCCTCTCCGTCAAGCGCTCTTCGGTAAATGCCGGTAACCACTGCGACATATTCCGGCCGTTTGAGCCTTCCTTCAATTTTCAGGCTTGAAGCGCCCGCCTTTTTAAGCTCTGAAAGCATGCCGACCGTCATGATATCCTTGGGAGAGAGCAGATGGCCTTCGGCATACATTTTATCGCCTTCCAGGGAATATGTGAGCCTGCAGGGCTGCGCGCACATGCCGCGGTTTCCGCTTCTTCCGCCTACCATACTCGAAAACAGACACTGTCCCGAAGTCGATACGCATAGCGCGCCGTGGCAGAAGACCTCCGTTTCAACGCCCGTATCCGAGCATTTTCTGATCTCTTCAAACGTAAGCTCTCTGGCAAGCACCACTCTTGAAAATCCGTGTTCTTTTAAATATGCCGCCGCTTGGCTGTTATGCGCCGCCATCTGCGTGCTTGCATGCAGCTCAATGGAGGGAAGCATTTGCTTAAGCACAGAAGCCACGCCGAAATCCTGCACAATTGCCGCGTCTGCGCCGGCATGCGCAAGGCTCTCGGCAGCTTTCTCTAAAATGAAAAGCTCGTCTTCCTTGACAACGGTATTCACCGTTACATATATCTTTTTCCCCCGCTCATGGCAGTATTCGCATGCGCGGAGCAATTCGTCCTCATCAAAATTTCCCGCGCCGCGTCTGGCGTTCAGCAGGCTTTTCATGCCGAGATACACTGCGTCCGCACCGTTCTCTACGGCGCTTCTCAGCGCATCCCAGTCGCCCGCAGGCGCAAGAAGCTCGATTTCCCGTTTCAAAGGCATCCCCCGATCATTCTTTACATAGCCTTTATTATAACAGACATTTCTTTCCATAACAAGTACAAAAATGCCGCGAAAGACAATCGCGGCATTGATTCTGTGTATGAATCTTATCTGTATATGAAGTTATGAAGCTCTCTGATATTCACAGCCTTATCCATATCATAAAGCCTTGCGTCATCGTTGCGCTTTTCCTCTTTATAGGAGCCGGTAACAGGCAGACGCATCTGCTCCGCCGCCGTGAAATCGGTGCGGTTTAGAACGAGCATTGCGATTTCCAGAATCTCGTTCATGCTGAGATTGGTTCTGAAGTAGCTGGAGCATTTTCCGAAGATCTGCACAAGCTCGGAAATGCTGGCGTTCTGAAGTCCGGTCATCAGTTCGTTCAGAACCAGGCGCTGGCGCTCGGCGCGTGCGTAGTCGCTGTCGAGCTTTCTTATGCGCGCATAGCCCAGCGTCTGCATGCCGTTCAAATGCACGTCCGTTCCGAATTCCTTAAGCTCGGTCGCCAGATACTCCTGATAGGCTGCGTCATACTCAATTCTTCCGTGTTTGATTTCCAGATGATACTGCTCAACAACGTTCAAATTGATATGCTTCATTTCATTTTCGGTGATATCGATGGTAACGCCGCCCAGAATCTCCGAGATCGCTGCGAAGCCGGCAAAATCAACGCAAACAAAGTGGCTGATATTCATGCCGAAGTTTTCGTTTACAACCCTTATGGCCAGCTCTGCGCCGCCGTAGAAATATGCGGTATTGATACGCGTGCTGGGATGCCCTTCAAAAGAAACATCGGTATCGCGCATGATCGTAGAAAGCTTCACATCGCCCGTATCTTTATTGATCGAGCAGATGATCATGGTATCGCTTCTGGCGGGCTCAACCAGGCTTCTCGCATCTACGCCCAGAAGAAGCACATTGAGCCATGTTTCATCAAGTCCCTCGGTAATGGAAAGATTGTCTACGGAAATCTTCTCGCCCGTCAGCGTATCTTCAGGTGTTTTGCTTTCCAATCCCTGCAGAATCTGAGAGAACTCCGTTCCATCGTCCGGGATGACGGTAGAATTCACACTATTCTGATCCGTAACGGGATCTGCGCCGCCGAAAAGCCGCTCATACACAACATATCCGCCGACAGCCACCAAAGCGAACATGAACAGTATCAGTATGATTGCAGGCGCTTTGCTCTTCTTCTTTTTGCGTTTTTTATTCGATTTTTGGGAAGAAGCGCGTCTATTCTCTTCATAATACCGCCTGTCATAATCGCGGTCATAATTGCGGTCTTTTTTAAGGTTTGGGCGCATATCTTTTTCGGTATTTCTTTTTCTATCGCTCATCCGGATATTCCTCCGTATTGCAAAAACGAATTTTCTGATTGTACATTATTATATTACAAAACTATGAAAATTGCAACATCTCTATTTATATTTCGGCGCATCGTCCGCATAAATCCTTGCACGGGTTTCATCGTCGGCTACGCCGGTCTCCTTCAGTCCCGCATTTTTCTGGAACCGCTTCACGGCTTTCTCCGTATTGTTGCCGTAATCGCCGTCAGCGGAGCCCGCCTTCAGATATCCAAGCTCCGCCAGGCGCTCCTGCAGAAGCTTTACGCCGTATGCGCGCGTGCCGTTTTCGAAGGATACGCCGTCATACGAATAGCTCTCGGTCAGCGGCACAGTCACCTGAACATACTGGTCGTCATAGGCTGTTACTTCGTTTGCGGGATATCCGAAAAGCTCGTTCATCGTTACCATTTCATAGCCCTGCGCTGCGAGCCCCGGTATGACCTGGGTAAGAAGCGCCACGTCTTCATCCGTCGTGTGATACAGTATCACATCGCCCGGCTTGATTTCGTTAAGCACCTTTTCCACGCCAAACTGGCCGGACAGGCTCCAATAGGCGACGCCGTAAAAGCCGCCCTGCTTCAAAACTGCGTGCAGCCTCGGATCGTTTCTGCCGTTGCCTCCCGGCGGGCGCATAAAGTGCATGCGGTAATTCACACCCAGCACATCGCTTACCCGCTTTCCGGTGCCGCCGATCTGGGTGATCAACTCGTCGTCTTCAAGCGAATATACAAACGAGTGATCAAAACCGTGGTTCTCGATTTCAATTCCCATTTCATATGCGCGGCGAAGGTTGTCCGTATTGATCTTCACGTTCTGTCCAAGCGTGAAAATCGTGATTTTTGCATTGTACCGTTCGCAAAGGTCCAATATCGCCTTCATATTGTCCGGCTGATTGAGATCGTCGACGGTGATTGCGACCTTCTTTTCCGTAGTGTTCGCATTCCAGAACACGGGAAGCATGCCCGGCGCAGCCGAGGGGCGCAAGTAGGAATAATCGATCGCAGGCGTTGGGGACGGCTGCGGATCGGGGGCCGCCGTCGCGTCCTGTATCGTTTCCCGACCACTTTGAAGTATGCTGTTATCGACGCCGGAAGGCTCATTATTACCGGTTGATCTTGCGATCAATACGATACCCAAAACCAGAAGCAGCAGCACCATCGCGCCCACGCCCAAGCGAATCGCGTTTGCGCTCAGAAACGGCTTGTTTTCAGCCGGCGCTTTTCGAACCGCGTTTACGCTTTTACCGCTGCCCGCAGGCTTTGCGCCCGGAGCTCTTTTAACGGCGGAAGCAGCCGGCTTAGCCGCCGGTCTCCGGGAAGGCAAGGGTCTATTTGCACCCGAAGAAGCTGCGCCTGCATTTCCGCCCGCGCCCGGCCTCTTTACCGCGTTTGCGCGCATGGTCTGACTGCCTGCGGGGCGCGCGCTTTTCGGTGCAGCCGGCTTTGCATTTTCTGCTCTTTTAGGCGCATTGGAAGGTGCGCCCGGACTTTTCCTGACTGCGCCCGGAACCGCTTTATTCCCGGTGTTCTGCGGCCTAAGATGCTTTGCGTTTTCTGACATATCGCATATCTCCTGTACTGCATTCGTACTCATTATCCTATTTTATACTATTTTCTTAAAAGGTGCAACCCGGCAATAAAATAATTTGGCAATCATTTTGTAAAGAACTCCGCTGTCCGAGAGAATTTCCGTATGGCAATACAACGAAAAACGTGCGAATTGACATCCGCACGATGATCGTTTACAATATATACACAATTCGAAGCTGAAAGGGGCGTTTCTATGAACGCGCACACGTGGTTTCGGGAAGCAAAATTCGGATTAATGGTACACTGGGGGCTTTACAGTCTGCTCGGCGGAGAATGGAAAGGCGAAAGAATGAGCTATATCGGCGAATGGATTCAGTCGCGCTTCCGTATCCCGAACAGCATCTATCATTCGCTCGCTTCCGCATTCAATCCCATATTTTTTGACGCAGACGAATGGGTATCTCTCGCCGAAGACGCCGGGATGAAATACATCGTAGTTACCAGCAAGCACCACGACGGCTTTGCCATGTACCGTTCAAAGGCAAGCGCTTTCAACATCGCGGATGCAACGCCTTTTAAGCGCGACCCGATTGAAGAATTGGCAAATGCCTGTGCAAAAAAGAATATAAAGCTCGGCCTGTACTATTCGCAGGATCTCGATTGGAGCCATCCGCACGGCGGCGGCTATACCGCTCCCTTCCTGAACAGCGGCGGTTATGAAAGCGAAGCCATGAAGTGGACGAACGACTGGGATTATCCGGACAACAAAAATAAAGACTACGCTTTATGCTTTGAAGAAAAAATAAAACCGCAGGTCAAAGAAATTCTGACGCAGTACGGCGACCTTTGCCTCATCTGGTTTGATACGCCCCTGACCATATCGCCCGAACAAAGCAAAGAGCTTGCGGAAATGGTGAGAACCTATCAGCCCAACTGCCTGATCAATTCCAGAATCGGAAACGGGCTTGGCGATTACAAGAGCGCCGGCGACAACGAAATCCCGCAGGATTTCAAGGAGCAGCTTTTCGAAACGCCCGCAACCTTAAACGATACCTGGGGCTACAAATCCTTTGACAATAACTGGAAGGACGCAAAAAAGGTGTTGAGCATCAAGGAACACCTGAATACGCGCGGTATCAACTACCTTCTGAACGTAGGCCCGGACGGACTCGGACGAATCCCCGCGCCCGCCGTAAAGATTCTAAAGGAAGCAGGAAAATAAAGAACCTTAAGCAGGAAGTCTGTTATCGGGCTTCCTGCGCTTCATATACCTCCAAAAGCCGTATTCCTTCTTCAAATCCGCCTCTTTTTTCCTTTTTCTCCAGGCGGATTTTTTCAACCTCTTCCATATTCACGTTTCTTAAACAGCAAATACCGTGTATCACTTCCAGTACGTCCGCAAGCTCTTCTATCTCGCGGCTCTCCAGATACTCCCGAACTTCTTCCAGAAGTTTGTTTTCAAGCCCTAAGACCGCTTCCTCGGTTGACACTTTTTCCCATACGCAGCTTTTTCCGCTTTTTTCAATAATTTCCGGAATCTTGTCCCTTACAATTTTAGAATAGCTTTTCATATCATTATCCTCTATCATCATCGCTTTTGAAAACGCGGCGCGAAGCATCCCCCGCGCCGCAAATCCGCTACATTTCAAATTCTATAATGCCTGTGTCGGGAACGAGGATTATTCCATTTTCGTTCCTTTGTTCCCTCGCGCCCGAAAGCTTGGAAACAGCCGGTACATTCATCATCTGAATCGAAAGTCCCTCATATTTTCCGTCTATTTCGATCCGCACTTTTCCGTCGCAGTTTTTCGCCGTTACGGCAAACGCCGTTTCGCCGTGCATGTTCTTAATTTCTCTTTTCGCCTTGCCGGTAAGCGAATACACTCTAACGGTAAGATTCTTTTCGATCTCCAAGTCGATTTTATCGTCTCTGTTTGCCATCGGCAAAAGCGTATTCTCCCTTACAAACAGCGGAAGCGAGAAAAAGTCATACTTTTCTCTCATCCATCTGCCGCCGTTTTTCACATCGCCCGTTAACAGATGCGTCCACATACCGTCCGGAAGGTAGAATTCTCCGATTCCGTCCTCGCGCATCACAGGCGCGACCAGAATGCTGTCGCCCAGCATGTACTGTCTGTCGCAGTCCTCCGCGCCAAGATCGCCCGGGAATTCGAGCACCATCGCGCGCATGGCGGGAACGCCGGTGTCATGCGCTTCGGCAGCCGCCGCGTATATGTACGGAAGCAGGCGCGTTTTGAGCTTTGAAAACGCGCGGCATACCTCCACCGCCTCGTCGCCGAACAGCCACGGCACGCGGTAGGAATCGGAACCATGCAGGCGGGAATGCGTGGAAAGCAAGCCGAACGCCAGCCACCGTTTGTACACATGCTCGGGCGCAGTGCCCTCAAAGCCGCCCATATCATGACTCCAGAAGCCGAAGCCCGACAGGCACAGGCTGAGTCCGCCCCGAAGCGATTCCGCCATGGAGGGATAAGTGGAATTGCAGTCGCCGCCCCAGTGCACGGGGAACTTCTGCCCTCCGACCGTCGCCGAACGTGCAAAAACGCACGCCTCGTCAAAACCCCTCTCCTCCTGTATGGCTTCGAACACGATTTTATTATAAATATACGTGTAATAATTGTGCATGCGCTCGGGATCGCTTCCGTCGAAATATTTCACATCCGTCGGGATTCTCTCGCCGAAATCGGTCTTAAAGCAATCTACGCCCTGACGCATCAGCCTCTTTAACTGATCCTTGTACCACTTTACGGCATCCGGATTCGTAAAATCGATTACGCCCAGACCCGCCTGCCATCTGTCCCACTGCCACACATCGCCGTCGGGCTTATTGAGAAGATAGTCCTTCTCCATCAGCTCGTCAAACACGCGGCTCTTCTGTCCGATATAGGGATTGATCCACACGCAAACTTTAAGTCCCCTGTCGTGCAGCTTTTTCAGAAGCCCTTCAACGTCCGGGAACATATCCTCATCCCAAACAAAGCTGCACCACTCATTTTCCTTCATCCAGAAGCAGTCAAAATGGAACACGGACAGCGGTATATTTCTTTCCAGCATGCCGTCCACAAACGATAAAACCGTGTTTTCATCGTAGCTCGTGGTAAAGGACGAGGACAGCCAGAGGCCGAACGTCCATACGGGCGGAAGCGCGGGGCGACCGGTGAGCGCGGTGTAGTTTTTAAGCACGCCCTTCATGTCTCCGCCGCCGACGACCATGAAATCAAGCTTCTGTCCGGGCACGGAGAACTGTACGCGCGTGACTGCCTCCGTGCATACCTCCATCGACACGGGACCCGGATCGTTTACAAGCACGCCGTAGCCGCGGTTGGTAACATAAAACGGCACATTCTTATACCCAATTTCCGAGGATGTTCCGCCGTCCTCATTCCAAATCTCAACCGTCTGTCCGTTTTTCACAAATGCGGTAAAGTGCTCGCCGAGCCCGTATACCTTTTCTCCCACGCCTACATCCAGCTGACCGCGCATAAACGGCCCCTCCGACGTAGTGATATAGCTAATCATGGGCGAAGAAAATCTGTCGCCCACGGCGGTGATTCTTTCACCCTTATAGAAATAGATAAACGAAGCGGGGCGATAGGTAATCACAAGCTTTGTGTCGCCGGACGCGATGGATATTCTGTCGTTTTCTCTTTCAATCTGAAGATTGCATTTCCGATCGTTTATTTCAAATGCGGGCATTTTGCGCCTTTCACCCTTAAAATGAACGATCTGTATCCTTATAATGTTTTCCATGGGCGACGTAATATCGATTTCCAGCGACGGGCCGTCAAGCCCCCTGTAATCCTCCCGATAGGTAACCGCATACAGATGCACGCTCGTTTTATCGTCCGATACATACACCGCCCGGATCTGCTCGGCGTTTTTCGATTCCACGCCGGGCTTCATGACCCATTCGCCGATATTGAATTTCATCTTAGCATCCCCCCGTCCTTCGTTTTTCTCCGCGCATCCGTAAAAGCCTTTTTCTTATTCGATGTGCGAAAGCGTTTTTTCCGCCATATTCTGAATATCCACGCGTCCGAGCCCTATGATCTCCGTATCCAGCTTCCCGTTCAAAGGCTTTGTCCATTCCTCCGGGATCGCGCTGTCCGTTCCTCTCATACCGAGAATTGAACCAACCGTCGCGCCGTTGCAGTCGGTATCAAGACCGGCTTGAACGGCCATACAGATGGACGAGGCGAAATCTCCTTTTCCATACAGAAGCGCGGCGATTACGATCATCGCATTTGAAATCACATGGCACCAGTCGTGCGGATTATCTTCATTATATTTTCTGTAAATCTCGCAGACAAACTCGTCGTACAAAACGCCCTTGTGATACATATCAATTACTTCATTCACTGCTTTATGCAGCCTCGATTTTTCGGGAATCTGCCTGAGACCCGATTGTATAATCGAAAGTATGTCATCCTCCACCGCCGCTTCGGCAATCATCGCGGAAATCATCATTTCGCCGTATATACCGTTTTTGACATGCGAAATCGACGCATCGCGCCACGCCATTTCGGCGGCCATGGCGGGATTGCCGGGGTTGATGTAGCCGAAATAATCGCCGCGGATCTGCGCACCGATCCATTCGCGGTACGGATTCTGATATACGGCAGAAACCGGCGCGTTAAAGCCCTTTACAAAATTCACATACGCAGCGCGCTCCGCCGTACAATATGCGCTTTTGGGCTGATACTGAAGCCATGTGTTCTGTACATCCAAGGCGGTAAAATCCCGCCCGTATCTATCGACAAGCACCTGCGCAAGACACACATAATTCGTATCATCGTCGGACGGCGCGCACGGGATCCGATCTGCAAAGCATCGGGTCGCTATGGGGAACACAAAGTTCTTTTTCATGTCCTCCGTTATGTCGGTGGAAAGAATGTATCTTTTCATCGGCCAGTTGCCGCTCTCCTTAAGAAGCGTATGAAGCTCGCCTACTTTAATCGATTCCACCGTTTTTCCGAGAAGACATCCGGCGATTCTTCCAAGCCACGCACCCTTTAGCCTTGCAAGCATTTCATCGCGCTCGGGCGCTTTTTTTCGCTGATTCCGGTTTTCGCCAAGCGCCCTTCTGATCGCGCCAAGCTCGCTCGGCTCTTCAAACTCATATCCGCTTCTCACAGGAAGCGTCATCACCATTTCGTTTAAAACCTCGCATATGCGCGTTTTATACTCTCCGTCCTCCATTTTGTTCACGCTTTCAAAAAGCGCCCTGTGCTTTACAATATCCTTTCCTTCTTCCATCGACTGCTGGTATTCAAACCGAACCCCCCACGCATAATTCTCCCAGTCGTGAATCTGCGTAGTATCCGCCTTCGGAAAGGAAAACGCTTTATCCGATAAAAGCGCCGCCTTATCAATATGAAAGCATGCCATAAGCCTTTCAACCGCATTCTCATCCGGCGTCATTTCACCGGTCTCCAGACGGATCAAATCCTTTTCGGATAATCCGGTCAAATCCGAAAGCCGCTTAAATCCATATCCAAAATGCAAACGAAACGACCTGATATTCTCGCAAAATCCCATCCATGACCCTCTCTTTCATGCGCTGAATAATGTTCTTATCATGCCTTTTATCGCGTCCTGAGCCGCTTTTCATCCTCTGTGTCCGCGCCCGCCGAATACCCTTCCCTTCTCACGGTTTACCGTGAGTATATCACCTGAAAAAACCCTTGTCAATCCTCAATCCCGACCATAATTAACATCAATTTATCTTGAAATCTAAAGCCTGCGGTGCTATAATAATGCTCGTTCCGGAGATGACTCCGGTTAACATATATGGGGCATTAGCACAGTTGGTAGCGCGCAACGTTCGCATCGTTGAGGTCAGGGGTTCGAATCCCCTATGCTCCACCATAAAAGGACTGAAACTTTGATACAAGGTTTCAGTCCTTTTCTTTATGTTCATGCAGATTTCTTGTGCCAAACGGCAAATGCACCCACTTCGCTCAGTGGGTGCATTGCAAAACGATTGTCCGGTTTTTCTTTTGACAATAAGGCTTTCGTGTTGTCGATAGCCCTTTCATTCCGATATTG
>JAFQKQ010000108.1 GCA_017396845.1 Clostridia bacterium | reverse complement strand
CCGGCTGCTCATTCCTCGCTGGGGTTGTCTTGCCATTTACTATCCCTCATTTTTCTATTGTACCTGCTGATACACATAATACATTTATATTTACCGTATTTCAGCTAAATAATATACCCGTTTGATATTTTCTTGTCAAGCGATTTTCAGAGGTTTTGTGTTTAGAATATAGTTAAGTAAATATTAGCCATCAATTTGTTGCTATTTTGCCCGTTTTACCATATATAAACGTCAAAATTTAGAGCATATGAGCATGTCATGCCAAACACACGATGAATTTTATTATAAAAAGCGGGAACGCCGCTGTTATGTACAGCCGAGCGTTTCCCGCAAAATTCCAATCCTGTTCTATCGTTTTCTTGGTGTCAAGCGTGCAAAACCGCAAACTCTCCGCATAAAACCCCTATTTTTGCTTCCTGATCCTCCATAACTTCTCCTTTTACGATCGCTCTTGCAAGAAGCGTTTCCACATTTCTCTGTATATATCTTTTTAGAGGTCTTGCGCCGTACATCGGAGAATATGCATCCTCTACCACTTTATCTATGGCTTCGTCCGTAAAGGAAACCGTAATCCGCTTATCGGAAAGCCTTTTGTTTACATCCGCAAGCATCAGCTTAACAATTCCGGCGATTTCCGCTTTTCTAAGACCGTTAAAGCAAATCACTTCATCCAGCCTGTTTAAGAATTCCGGGCGGAAGGACGAGCGGAGAATATCGTTTACTTCATCCTTGGCTTCCTGACTCACATCTCCGAATTCGTCCATGCCGTCAAGTATCACATCAGACCCGATGTTCGACGTCAATATGATGATGGCGTTTCTGAAGTCTACCAATCTTCCCTGCGAATCGGTGAGTCTGCCGTCATCCAGCAGCTGCAAAAGCACGTTAAATACATCAGGATGCGCCTTTTCAATCTCGTCAAACAACACAACCGTATAGGGTTTTCGCCTTACCGCCTCCGTAAGCTGTCCGCCCTCCTCGTATCCCACATAGCCGGGAGGCGCTCCGATTAAACGCGACACGCTGAATTTCTCCATGTATTCGCTCATGTCAATTCGAACCATCGCTTTTTCATCGTCAAACAGCGCTTCAGCCAGCGCCTTGGCCAGCTCGGTTTTTCCAACGCCCGTCGGCCCCAGAAACATAAACGAGCCTATGGGTCTGTTGGGATCCTGGATGCCCGCCCTCGAACGCAGAATCGCCTCGGACACCAGCGTAACCGCCTCGTTCTGGCCGACGACGCGCTTATGAAGCTGATCGCCCAACTTTAAAAGCTTTTCCCTTTCCGTCTCCATCAGCTTTGTAACGGGAATCTTCGTCCATAGGGAAACGATCCTTGCAATCTCGTCCTCCGTAACGCTTTCTCTTAAAAGCGTGCGCTCGCTCTTTCCCTCTTCCACCGCCTTTTCCGCCTCTTCAAGCTCCTTTTTCAGCGCCGGAAGCGTTCCGTATTTCAATTCCGCCGCGCGGTTCAAATCGTATTCGCGCTCGGCTACCTGAATATCGGAATTGATCTTTTCGATCTTTTCCCTCGCGTTTCTTACGCGCTCAATACAGCTTTTCTCATTTTCCCAGCGAGCCTTCATTTCATTGAATTCATCCCGCTTTTCATACAATTCCTTCTGAAGCTTAATAAGCCTTTCGCCCGTCGCCTTGTCTTCCTTATCGCCCGAAAGCGCAACCTCCTCAATCTCCAGGCGCATAATGCTCCTTCTGATTTCATCCAGCTCCTGTGGCATGGAATCCATCTCGGTTCGAATCATTGCGCACGCCTCGTCCACAAGGTCGATCGCCTTGTCGGGAAGGAAGCGATCGGTAATATATCTGTCCGACAAAACCGCCGCCGCTACGAGCGCGGCATCCGAAATTTTTACGCCGTGGAATACTTCGTACCTTTCTTCTATGCCGCGAAGAATCGATATCGTATCCTCTACCGTCGGTTCCAATACCGTCACCGGCTGAAATCTTCTTTCAAGCGCTTTGTCTTTTTCGATATACTTTCTGTACTCATCGTTTGTGGTGGCGCCCACGCAGTGCAGTTCGCCCCTTGCGAGCAGCGGCTTTAAAAGGTTTCCTGCATCCATGCTTCCTTCGCCCTTGCCTGCGCCGACAATGGTATGCAGTTCATCTATAAACAATATGATTCCGCCGTCGCTTTTCTTGATTTCTTCAAGAACCGCCTTTAATCTCTCTTCAAATTCGCCCTTATACTTTGCGCCTGCAATCAGCGCGCCCATATCCAGCGAAAAAAGCCTGCGGTCCTTAAGAGAAGACGGCACGTCGCCCTGAACGATTCTGAGCGCCAATCCCTCCGCAATCGCCGTCTTGCCTACGCCGGGTTCGCCGATCAGAACGGGATTGTTCTTGGTTTTTCTGGAAAGAATCCGAATTACATTCCGAATTTCCGCGTCTCTTCCGATCACAGGATCCAATTTCTGCTTTCTTGCAAGCTCCGTCAAATCCTGCGCATACTTTTTCAGCGCTTCATAGGTATCTTCGGGCGAGTCCGTAGTCACGCGCACATTTCCGCGCACTGACTGAAGCGCCGAAAGCACCCGTTCCTTCTTTATATTGTAATCCTGAAATACTTTTTTCAGCGCCGTGCCCGCCTCTTCGATAAGCCCGAGAAACAGATGCTCTACCGACACATATTCGTCCTGCATATGCGCCGCTTCTTCCTCCGCTTTTACAAGCACGCGGTTGACTTCCTGAGAAATATATATCTTTTCCGCTGCTCTCCCGCCGCCGGATATATGCGGAAGACGCGCAATCTGCTGTTCTATCGCTTTTTTGAATGATTCCGCATCAATCTCCAGCTTCTTTATAAGCTGAGGGATCAAACCGCCATCCTGGGTAAGCAGCGCGAACATCAAATGCGGCTGTTCGATCTGCATGTTCTGATAGCGCGTCGAAGCATTCTGGGCCAGCTGCAAAGCCTCTAGCGATTTCTTCGTAAATTTCTCCGCATTCATATACTGTTCCCCCTCCTGTAAAAAGTGTCTCTATTGTTTTTGACCTTCTTTGACTATTATATATGCCGCACTTCGTTCTGTCAATATACCGCCCTGTAAAAAACGCATGAATCCGCTTCAGCCAATCAGCCAATAACCAAGCACATCCTCAAAAGCATTTCGAAAGCCATATGCGTTCACATCATTTCCGCTAATAAGACCAATGCTCGTTACCCTTTCGCCGTTTACTAAAAGATGCGCCCTTCCCGCTTCGCTTCCCTTTTCAACCGGCGCATTAAGCGCAAATAATTCAAATTCTGTTTCAGCCGTTTCTCCCTCCTTCAGCGGATACATAAGCGGCTGCTCAGCAGCGATCTCACATTTGCTTCCGCCGGAACCGGGTACATCGGAGCTTATGATTACCTCGCCTTTTTCATAAAACGTATGCATCTTATATTCCGAAAACGCATCGTTCATCAGCCTTTCCGCCTCGCTAAACCAGTCAGAACAATTCAATACCACGCCCAGAAGCATCATGCCGTCTCTTTCCGCCGCAAATACAAGGCATCTGCCCGCCTTGCCGGTAAAACCGGTTTTTACACCGACCGCGCCTTCATAGGAAGTAAGCAGCCTGTTTTTATTCGTGAGCACGCGCTTGTAATCGTGATCTACCCATGGAATCGTTTTTTTCCCGGTTGAAACAATCCTCCTGAATTCTTCATTCTTCATGGCTTCCTGTGCAATTCTCACAAGTCCTCTTGCCGACGCGCCGTTTCCGCCCTTATCAAGGCCGTTCGGCGTAGTAAAATATGCATCGGCGTTCAGTTCCTCCGCGCGTTTATTCATAAGATAAGAAAACGACTCCTGATCGCCCGAAACGTGCTCGGCAATCGCAACCGCCGCGTCGTTTCCGCTTCTAAGCATCAGCCCGTACAGCATTTCCTCCATTGTAAGCGTTTCGCCGACCGAAAGATAAATCGACGTACCCTCCACACCGCTCGCGTTTTCTCCTGCCGTTACCTGATCGGAAAGAGAAGCGTTTTCAAGCGCCAGAAGGCATGTCATAATCTTTGTCGTCGATGCAATCGGAAGTCTTTCGTCCGGATTTTTGAAATACAGCTCCCTGCCGGAAGAGGCTTCTATCACAATCATCCCCCTGGCGCTTGATAAAACCTCTTCGGCCTCGCCGCCTGTGATCAGCACAATCGCAGCCATTGCAATCAGTATCATTCTCTTCATCTTCGCCGCCCCCCTGTAAACGGTATGATTCCCGAAAAAATCTATGCTTGCATACGGACTTTCAACATGATAAAATATATTTGTTGAATGTTGCGATTTTTTGCATCCGCATGCATGAAACCTACTTGGAAAGGATTGAGCGCAGATGAGAATAGTAACTTTCGGTGAAATCATGCTTCGCCTGAAAAGCGTGGGCACGGAGCGCTTTCTTCAGCAGCCCATGCTCGAAGCGACCTTTGGCGGCGGAGAAGCCAATGTCGCCGTAAGCCTTGCCAATTACGGAATTGACGCTTCTTTTGTAACCGTTCTTCCCGACAACGATATCACTTTCGCCTGCATAAAGGAACTCAGAAGCTTCGGCGTAGATACGAAAGACATCGTATTCACGCCCGGAAGAATCGGCATATATTACCTGGAAGCCGGCGCAGTTCAGCGTCCGAGCAAGGTAATCTACGACCGTGAAGGCAGCACCATCGCAAAGGCAGCCGTAGGCGATATCGACTGGGACAAGGTATTTTCAGGCGCGTCCTGGTTCCACATCACCGGCATCACCCCCGCCATCTCCGAAAGCGCGAAGGATCTGGCGATTGAAGCCGTAAAAGCAGCCAAGCGGCTGGGACTTCACGTAAGCTGCGATCTCAACTACCGCAAGAATCTCTGGAAATACGGAAAAACGGCCAGTGAAATCATGCCGGAGATCGTAAAATACACGGATACCGTCATCGCCAACGAAGAAGATGTTCAAAAGGCGCTGGGCATTTCCGCAGATTCCGCAAAGAGCGTAGACGAAGGCATAATCGATGCAAACGTATACGAAGCCCTCGCCAAGGCGGTCATGAGCGCTTATCCGAATGTCAGCCGCATCGCGATCACCCTTCGCGAAAGCAAGAGCGCCAATCACAACGACTGGAGCGCATGCCTGTATAACGGAAAGGAATTCCTACTTTCAAGAAAATATGCCATCACCCATATCGTAGACCGCGTCGGCGGCGGCGACAGCTTCTCCGGCGGCCTGATCTACGGCTTAAACGCCTATAATGACGATAAAACCGCGCTCGAATTCGCCGTAGCCGCATCCTGCCTTAAGCACACCATTCCGGGCGACTACAACCGCGTAACGATTAAGGAAGTGGAAGCGCTCATGAAGGGCTCCGGAAGCGGACGCGTACAGAGATAGACCGCAATCATCATTAAGCACAGGAGGAAATTTGCATGATTCTCAATATCCGTTATCCCAGCCATCCCGAAGACGCAAAGCATTACACCACCGAAAGGCTTCGCAACGATTACTTGATCGAGAAGGTATTTGAAAAGGACGAGGCGCTTTTAACCTACAGCCACTTTGACCGCATCATCGCCGGCGGCATTATGCCGGTTGATACCGCAGTTGAGCTTGTAGGCGGCAAGGAGCTTGCCAGCGAGTATTTCCTTGATAGACGCGAGCTCGGCATTATCAATGTCGGCGGCGCGGGACGCGTAATCACCGACGGAACCGTATACGAGCTTGCTCCCCGCGACGGCCTCTACGTGGGCATGGGCGTAAAGGAACTGAAGTTCGAAAGCGCAGACAAGGACAATCCCGCAAAGTTCTATATTAATTCCTGCCCCGCTCATACCACCTACCCCACCGTAAAGATCAACATCGCTCAGGCCGCCAAGCGCCCGCTCGGCACTGTGGAAGCCTGCAACAAGCGCGTCATCAATCAGTACATCCATCCCGCCGTACTCAAGACCTGCCAGCTCTGCATGGGTCTTACCGAGCTTGAACCCGGCAGCAACTGGAACTCGATGCCCTGCCACACCCACGAAAGGCGCATGGAAGTATACTTCTATTTCGAGCTTAAGGACAACATCGTATTCCACATGATGGGCGAGCCCACTGAAACCCGCCACATCATCATGCACAACGAGCAGGCCGTCATCTCCCCCTCCTGGTCTATTCACTGCGGCGCAGGCACCGGCAATTACGCGTTCATCTGGGGCATGTGCGGCGAAAATCAGGAATTCGACGATATGGACAACATCGCCCCTCTGGATCTGAAATAACAAATCCTTGCCTTATAAAACAGGCGGCGCACGGGAGAATTCCTGATCGCCGCCTGTTTCATATTGCGCCTGATAATTTTTTCAGAAACTTCAAATTCAAATATATTGACAATTCAATATGCCCGTGCTATAATGTACGGCGTTATCGAATGAGGTCGTTAACCCCGCGAGACCCGATGCGGAGCGTTCCGTGAATGTGACACGGTTACCAGTGCGCTGAAATCGGTTCATATATTCTGTTCTGTTGGCTCAGTCGGTAGTTCACACTGGCTGTTGTACATAACGCTTCTCCGGTTGGCGTTATGAAAACCAGCACAGAATAAATCGGAAAGACATTCGGTGCTTTGGCTCAGTTGGTAGAGCACATCGTTCACATCGATGGGGTCACTGGTTCGAGTCCAGTAAGCACCATCAAAGAGGGCTTTTCAGATGAAAAGGCCCTCTGTTTTTTATAGCTTTGTATTCGGGCGTTAGGTCAGTTTGGTTGAGCAGTGCTGAAAGCCACCGTTCCTCAGTTCGATTCTGATACGTACCGCCATAGCTCAGTCCGATAGGCCTGAGCATTTTAACCATTCAGGAATGGTTAAAATGTATCACCGTGAAATACGGTATGCTTCGCAGAGGAAAACAATCTCCCGGCATGAAATGTGCTCGTTCTGACAACCACATAGCAAGAAGACTTTTTGAATATTTTCTATTGAAAATGAAAAGCCGTCAACACATATGGACAGCACCGCGCTCACATCGCGGCGGCCCGGTTCGGGTTCTGCACAGAGCGCTTGAAAAAGAAACCTCAGAATGATTTGTTCTGCGGTTTCTTTTCTATCCCAACAAGCTGCGACGCACTTCATGTGATGTATTATGTCAGTAAAATTTCTGTTCGGTTTTGCATTTTCAAGGTTTTCATGTGTCTAATAGTTGAAAGGAGGTGAGGAGTGCGTGAATACTACAGAAAATGATATCATTTTCGCTGATCCGGGATATATCAACAGCATTCAAATTATCTATGAAAGCGGCGAAGTATTTACTGTATTCGAAGACAGAAAGCTAAACAACAATATGTACCTGTGCGGTGCGCTTGGGAACAGCCAATCGGACACAGCAATGGTATTTAACCGCCTGATAGACACGCAGGCCGTTCGCCTTATCCGATTGAACGGCATAGAATACTTACCGGAAAAGTAAACATTCGCAGAAACGGACAGCAGCATTCAAATAATCACCGGGGACTATGACAGGGAAACCAACCCTGTTTTCATCCCCGGTGATTTTTCAAAAATACAAATCCATCTCCCGCGCCTGCCCAAAATCCGTTGTCATACAAAGACCGGCGCATAAGACGCCCTACTGTTTCTTCCCGTAAAATTCCTCTTTCGATACCGTTCTTCCTCCCCGTTATTCTCATATACATTGTACGTAGTTCCGCCGTACATTCCGTATTTCGCCTTCCAACCCGGATCATTTTGAAACAGTTCCGCCACATGGAATTCGGACTTCGCATTACTTAAAAGGACGGCGAACATACTTTCATTGGCAAAATAGAAGTAGTCGGCTTTCATATAGGCAGTGAGTGGATTTTTCTCATTTCTGTCCTCCGGCGAAGAAACCGCAAGCACGACATGCGTCGGGCGCTCCTTTAGCCCAAGGTAGGAAATATCGATATTCGCGCCTCGCAAAAAAACTTCTCGCCGTCATCTGCATACCCATGTAACGCCCGTAGGGATCATCCACACTCAGAATTCCGATATTATCGCAAAAACCCATTCTCTTTCCCTTCCCGTTATTCATACTTTCAGAACTCTCTTTTTCTCATAGATATACTATCATACCGTTATATCCGCGTATTTAAATTAAATTCCGTCCGCTTTATAAGCAAAATTTCGATTATTGCGGTATGCAAACAGGAATTCTCTGTTTCTTTATCGAAAAATAGATTAAATGCCCACCATCAGCATCGCCGAATGACGCTTTTTGAGAGTACGGCGTTACCCCTTAGATTCGGGAGGAATATCAATGGGACAGCTTGAAAGAATTCGGATTTTCGAAGGCTCTCGCGATTTATGCAATACGCATCCCGTTCTTAAAAAGGCCATTGAAGACAGCATTCGTAACCAAGTGCTGTACTGGGAGGAAGACGCGCTTCCTCCGTATTCCGGCGGCGCTTCTTATGCGCAGAAGCTGTATCTTTCAAAATCGCGCTCCTATCAGGCCGCCAGGCCCTATGCCCGAATGGGAAAGAAGGTTTGCGTGCTCAATTTTGCCTCTTCCGTATCGCCCGGCGGCGGCGTTGTAAACGGAGCTTCAGCGCAGGAGGAAAGTCTTTGCCGGATTTCATCTTTGTATTTTGCGCTTAAGGACGAAAACACCGCAGGCAGGTTCTATAAGCAGCACTGGGACCGGATTCATTTGGGCAAGATGAACCGCGCCAATACCGACGATATGATCTATACACCGGGCGTTGTTGTATTCCGCGAGGATGACGACGAATGCGCGTTCCTTCCGGAGGATGAGTGGTATTCCGTCGACGTGCTCACCTGCGCAGCGCCCGATTTAAGAGACGCCGATGATGCAAGCGCATATCGCCCGACGGCGGACGAGCTAACAAATCTCATCAAAAACCGCATACGTAAGATCATTCACGTCGCCGCTCTTCACGGCGTACAGACGCTGATTTTAGGCGCGTTCGGCTGCGGCGTGTTCTTAAATCCCCCGTCTCTTGTCGCCAATGTCTTCTACGAGACGCTAAAAGATTATGCCGGCGCATTTGAAGACGCGGAATTCGCCGTCTACTCCTCCTTCCCCGGCTCGCCGAATTATCTGGCGTTCAGCGAGATTCCCGGCATCATCACTTTGAGTTGACAAAAACGTTTACATTTACGGAGGCGGAATGAAAAACGCGGAGAACTACGACAGGGCGCTCAATATCAAAACCTCCGCATCCGGCTACGAGGCAGGCGACGAAAACCATGCGCGGTATGAACCCACGGGTTACGGCGCGCTGAAGTCGCTCGCCTCCAGCGGATTGATAGAGAAAGACGATATTCTTGTAGATTACGGCTGCGGCAAAGGGCGAGTGAGCTTTTTCCTTCATTACGCGCTTGGCGTTTCGGCAGCGGGCATAGAGTATGACAGCGAAATCTATCTTTCCGCCGTAAGAAACCTTGAAAGCTATATCCTTCCGGAAGCGCAAAAGTCGAACATCCGCTTGTTCAACCAAAGCGCAGAGAGCTACCAAGTGACAAACGAAAACCGCTTCTATTTCTTTAACCCGTTTTCTCATGTTATACTTGCATCCGTAATCAATCAGATTCTTGTCTCTTACTACGAAAACCCGCGCCTTATGCGTCTGTTCTTCTATTACCCGTCAAGCGAATACCTCGCCCTTCTCTCCGCCCACCCCATGCTCGACTTCGAATGCGAAATCGACGTCAGCGATACAGAAAACGGCGAACGAAAGCGGGAGAGGATTATGGTGTATAAGATCGGCAGCGCATAAAAAACGGAGCAGGATCATCGATCATACTCCGATACGAATTCACTTTTCCATTGTTTGCGCCCTCTCCCGCCAAGGCGTAAAATGATATCTCCATACTACCGGGATAAGTCCGATAATCCAGCCGATCGGCGTTGCGAGCCATATGCCTGTGTAGCCCATAAAGCGCGACAAAAGGAATGAAAAGCCGATTTTGCAAAACAATTCCAGAATTCCGGAGATTACGGTCGGGCGAATGTGACCCATACCGCGAAGGAGCGAATTATAGAGCCATATGAGGCACAGTGTGGGCATAAAGGCGGTATCAATATAGATCATTCTAAGTGCCGCCCCCAGCGCAGTGATCTCCTCCGGCTTAATAAACAGAAGCGCAAGCTCTCTTCCAAACGCAAACATGATAAACATGGCGGCGGCCGTCATGATTCCAAGGAGCTTATACGCGCGCTTCAGTCCCAGATCAATCCTGTCAAATTCTCTTGCGCCGTAGTTCTGTCCGGAAAAGATGGCGAAGGAAAACGCAACCTGCGAGAGAATTTCCGTCACCAGCTGTTCAACCCTTACGCCTACCGTATACGCGGCTACGATGTCCTCGCCGAAGGTATTGATTACGTAGCTGACCGCCATCATACCTATGCCGAGCATCGCGTTCTGCGCCGCCATCGGAAGGATGATTACGATAAAACGCTTTAAAAGGCTTCCCCTGATATTGAGATCCCGAAAAGTAAAGCGCAGATAAGGGTATTTTCTCCACATGTAAATGATGCAGGCAATCGCCGAGCCTGCCTGCGCGATGACGGTCGCCCAGGCAACTCCTGCAACGTCCATATGGAAAAGAAGCACAAACGCAAGGTCGAGCACGATATTGACAAGGGCGCTGATGATCAGAAACATAAGCGGCGTTTTGCTGTCGCCGATCGCGCGAAGGATTGCGGCGCTTCCCCTGTAGAACATCATGCCGAAGCACATGCCGGTTGTGATAACGAGGTATGTTGCCGCGTCATCGATAATCGCATCCGGCGTTTTCATGATTTCAAGCAGCCGCCTTGAAAAAAACACCATGAAAAGTCCGACAGCCACGCTGAAGGCAAGCGCAATGATCAGCGAATGGCTGATGATTGCAGGTATTTCCTCCCGCTTTTTTGCGCCCCATGTCTGCGACGCCATGATTGAAAAGCCATTTGTCACCGCGTTTATCACCATCATAATGAGCGCGCCGATGGAGCTGGTAGCCCCCACCGCCGCCAGCGCATTTTTGCTTACGAAGCGCCCGAGCACGGCGGAGTCGACCATGTTGTACATAATCTGAAACACGGCGCCTAAAAGCATCGGTATTGAAAAGCGAATCAGAAGGCGCATCGGTTCGCCGCGCGTGAAATCAAGCGTTTGATTTTTTACGTTCATTCATAAATCCCCATTTTCCCAAATAACACATATGCTTATAACAGCATACGGATTATAGCACGGCGCACGTAAGCGTTCAAGCGCATTCCCGTCAAAATTCAAAACGGTTTTCGCTTCGGAAACGCTTTTCAATCAGATCGCATCAAACCCTTTATAATTGCGTCATCCGAAGTTCAAACAATACATCAAGGAGACAATACTTATGGAAGCTGTATCTATCATCATGGTAATCGTCGCAGGAATCCTTCTCTCCGTCATGGCCGCAAACCGCAAAAGAACCGTTGAGGAAAGTTCGTCTACCGGCATATACGAAGAAGCAGGCGCTTCTGACGAAAGTACGGTTTCATCCATCGATCCCGATGAAAAAAGAACGCTTACTATATCAAGAGAGCCGCAGATTTTAAACAGCCTCGGCCGATACAAAGTAACCGTAAACGGCGAATTGATCGGAAAGCTTGCCGGCGGCGAAAGCCTCGCCTGCAATATCACAGAAAAGGCATATGTACAGATTCAGTCCGGCAAAAACGGCGCGAGCATGCATATCCGCGCAGGCAAAGCCCCCTCTATCCACTTTACAACGCTCTACGGCGGTGCAATCACCGTCACCGGCGACGATCTTGAGATTCTGGATATACAGGAAGGGATATAATCAAAAAGGCTTCCGGACAGCAGCTCCGGGCGCCTTTTTGAACCTTTATAAAAACGAGGCGTCTAATAGAAAAAAGGAGTATCTTTCCATGCGCATAGCGTCAATCCTTGTATCGCTTATTCTCGTTTTTTCCTTTTCCTGTATATCCGAAGAAAGTCTTGTGTATGCAAGCAGCGCCGAGGCTTACTACCATTTATCCCCCGTATGCCGCTTCGGAAATTTCGGCGCAGCGATTCAGGAAAATTCTTCCGAAGTCAGCTTGGTTGCTGCCGTATACAATTATCAGCGAGCCTGTCCCGCCTGCGCATCCGAGTGGAAAGTCGTGTTTTCCGGGTCATTTCCCGAGTGGACGCACGAAACTGCGCCGTGGGATTTCGGTTCTCTGGATACATACCTTCCCTATGAAATCACAAAAAACTACGGAGAAGCAAACGAGGCGCTCTACGCGCTTGAAGCCTTGCCCGATGATTTCGGAGGAATCTTTCGAAACGCCTCCGGCACCTTTACCTTGCTCATCAAAAACCCGACGATTGAAAAGGTTCAGTATTTCAAATCGCTCCTCAACGCCGATTTTTTTGTCATGGAAGCAACCTATGACAAAAATACGCTTTTGCGGCTTCAGAGCGACATAAGCACATTGTTTGGTGATGAAAACGGCTACGGCATTCATACGTCTTGCCTTTTTGACGATGCGAACCGCATTGTAATCACCACAAATAACCTGTCAAGCGAAAACATACTTGCAATCGAAGACGCACTCTATCAAATGGGCTGGACGGACAAAGGCATGTATTGCATCGAATACGGACAAAATTCGATGATGTTTTTCTAAATACTTAAGTATGATTGCTCCAAATGCGGATTGGTGATATAATACATACAAAACTTATGAGATCTTCGGAGGAGCCTATGATTTATCTGCTTATCATCGCCGCATTGATCGTATTTGTGATTCTCCCCACGCTCCATTTTGCCTATACTTTCACCTTTCATGTGTCGCGCCGCCAGAGAGCTATGCCCCTTAAGCTTCCAAACGGCGATCAGTACAAAAAAAGTAATAACCGAACCGCCGCCCTCATCAGCGAGCTTTCTTCCATTCCCTATGAGGAGGTAACGGTGACATCCTTTGACGGGCTGCGCCTGTACGGAAGATATTATCATTTTTCCGATACCGCCCCGCTCCATATTCAGTTCCACGGTTATCGCGGGAACGGCTTGCGCGATTTCTGCGGCGGCAATAAAATCGTGCGCGATCTTAAGCACAATTCCATCGTAGTGGATCAGCGCGCAATCGGAAAAAGCGAAGGACATGATATCACATTCGGCGTTCGCGAGCGCGAGGACATAAGAACATGGACAAAGTACGCATACGAGCGCTTTGGAAAAGCTGCGCCCATATTCATTTCGGGCGTTTCTATGGGCGCTGCCTCCGTGCTCATGGCCTCGGAATTTGAAATGCCGGGCGTAATCGGCGTAATAGCCGACTGCCCCTACACCTCCCCCAAGGCGATCATCAAAAAAGTATCCCGCGGCATGCATATGATCCCTTCCATTGCCTATCCGATCACCGTATTATCCGCCCGTCTGTTCGGGCGCTTCCGCCTCGAAAACATCTCCGCCGCAGAAACGGTCAAGAACACCAAATACCCCATTCTCATTATCCACGGCGAAGACGATCGGTTTGTTCCCGTTGAAATGAGCAGGGAAATCCACGCGGCCAATCCTTCCATGATTCAACTTGAAACCTTCCCCGGCGCGGGACACGGCATATGCTACATGGAGGATACGAAACGATACGAACATCTGACCAGGGAATTTATTGAACGCTGTCTTGCAAACAAAATTGAGCGTTAATTGAAAGGAATCCGATATGCCTTTTCATATTATCAGAAACGATATAACAAAAATGCAGGTGGATGCGATTGTGAACGCAGCAAACCGCTCGCTGCTCGGCGGCGGCGGCGTGGACGGCGCAATTCACAAGGCGGCAGGCCCCGGACTTTTGGCGGAATGCAAAATGCTCGGCGGCGTGAAAACCGGCGAAGCGAAGATTACCGGCGGCTATCGTCTGCCCTGCCGGTATGTGATTCACACAGCCGGCCCTGTATACAGAAGCGGAAATGAAAACGAAGCGGCGCTTCTCGCATCCTGTTATTTGTCGTCTCTGAAAATTGCTCACGAGCGCAATCTCGAATCCATTGCCTTCCCTCTGATTTCCGCCGGCGCTTACGGCTACCCGAGAGATCAGGTCTTCCGCATAGCGGCGGATACCATAAGGGCATTTCTTGCAAATCACGATATGACCGTGTACCTCGTAATCTTCGACAGCGCTTCCATGAGCATCGGACAGGCGCTATTTTATGATATTCGAAGATACATAGACGACAATTATGCCGAACAGCATGCAAATTTAAGAGCGCCTGAGAATATGCCGGAGGTTTACGGCGACGCTATGCCGGACGGCGCTTCTTCAGGATATGAACCGGAACGCGGCGGCTTCTTTTACGATCAGGGATTTACAACCATAAGCGCATTTCCGGATGAATACGAAGGCTGCCTTTTCCAAAGGGAGCTTGAAGATCTTTTTGATACCATCGACGAAAGCTTCACCCAAATGCTGCTTAGAAAGATCGACGAGCGCGGCATGAAGGATTCCGAATGCTACAAAAGAGCGAACATCGACCGAAAGCTGTTCTCAAAAATCCGCTCCGATATTCACTACCGCCCCAAAAAGCCCACTGCCATCGCCTTCGCCATAGCGCTTGAACTTTCGCTTATGGAAACAAGCGAGCTGCTCTCCAAAGCCGGATACGCGCTTTCCAAAAGCAGCAAGTTCGACGTGATCATCGAATACTTTATATCCAAGCGAATTTACGATATCCACATGATCAACGAAGCATTGTTTACATTCGATCAGCAGCTTTTAGGCTCATAAAACCGCAAAAAGAAAGCCGCAGCCGAGTTTTCCTCAGCCGCGGCTTTCTTTTTATACTTCAATTACTTCGCGTAATCCTCGCATTCCTTGATCATGTCTTTTACCGTGTTCATGATGAAATCAAACGCCTGATCCTTCTCGATCTTCTCCATCATGCTCTTATCTCTCTTGGAGATTTCAACCGTTCCGTTCTTGAGTCCCTTCGGGCTTACCACTACGCGCAGCGGTACGCCGGTGAGATCTGCATCGGAGAACATAACGCCGGCGGATACCGCGCGGTCGTCATAGATCACTTCTACGCCAGCATCCTGAAGCTTCCGGTAGATTTCATCCGCGAACTCGCGAACCTCCGCCTGATCGGCGCGGAGTGCGCACAGCTGTACCTGCCAGGGAGCGATGGACATCGGCCAGATGGGGCCGTAATCGTCGTGATGCGCTTCGCATACGGATGCGGCCAGACGGCCGACGCCGATGCCGTAGCAGCCCATAATGGGCGTCTGCATAACGCCGTTCTGATCGATATACTTCATGCCCATGGACGCGGTATACTTGTCGCCCAGCTGGAAAATATTGCCGACCTCGATGCCGCGCGTAAGCGTGAGCGCATGCTTTCCGCATACGGGGCAGATGCCGCCTTCAACCGCCTTGGCTACGTCGACCGTCTGAACGTCGCCCAGATCGCGCTTGATGTTAAGACCGGTAAAGTGATAGCCTTCCTCGTTTGCGCCGCATACAAAGCTTTCGCTCGTGAGCACGGAGGAATCAAATACAACCTTCACCTTGTTAGTAAGGCCCTTGGGACCGATAAAGCCCGCGCATACGTCGTAAGCATCCAGATCCAGCGCCGGGTGAATTTCGCTCTTTAAGTAGTTGCGAAGCTTTACTTCGTTTACTTCCAAATCGCCTCTGATAAATACGATTACGATGCTGTCGTCGTCTTCTCTCTGATAAGCAACGGCCTTCAAAAGGCGGTCCATGTCTTTTCCGAGGAAATTCGCCACTTCTTCGATGGTCTTCATCTCGGGCGTTGCTACCTTGGTAAGCGCTTCAGCTTCGCCTTCAAGCTTGTCAAACGTGCAATCGGCGGTTTCCATGTTTGCGCGGAAATCGCACTCTGAGCACACGACCAGGGAATCCTCGCCCACGGGCGTGCAGAGCATGAATTCATGGGCAACCTTGCCGCCCATCATGCCGCTGTCGGAAGCAACGGAAATAACCTCCGGTACGCCGCAGCGCGCGAAAATGCGCTCGTACGCCTTATGGCAGCGCATGTAGTACTCTTCCAGATCTTCCTTCGTGGTGTGGAAGGAATATGCATCCTTCATGGTAAATTCGCGAACGCGGATCAGACCGCCTCTTGCGCGGGGCTCATCGCGGAACTTGGTCTGAATCTGGTAGATCATGAAGGGATACTGCTGATAGCTCTCAGCGGTTTCGCGGGCAAGCTGCACAGCCGCCTCTTCATGCGTCATACCGAGTACCATGTCGTTTCCGCTGCGATCGTGGAAACGGACGAGCTCATTGGCAATGGAATCATATCTGCCGGATTCGCGCCAGAGGGACGCAGGCATGACGACCGGGAAGAGCACTTCCTGACCATCGATTTTGTTCATTTCATCGCGGATGATATTTTCAATTTTAGCGGTGATGCGCTTGGTTACGGGGAACAGCGAATAAATGCCGTTTCCGACGTTTTTCATATATCCGCCGCGGATCATAAAGATGTGGCTGGCAATCTGGCAGTCGGCGGGTGTATCCTTGAATCTCTTGGTGAGCATCTGGGTAAATTTCATTTTTACTTCTCCCTTTCCGTGTTCGTATTCATAAATAAACCTCCGCCCCGATGCAGGGACGGAGGGAAGCTTCCGCGGTACCACCTTGCTTGGCGAAAAAACGCCCGGCTCATGCGCCCAGTATCGCGGGCGAAACGGCGCTTTGCGCGCAGGCTCCGGAATCGGGAAGGGCGCCGCCTCACGCGCGGTTTTTCAGCCTTGAACCGCACTCTCTGTACTTTGGCTCGTCGCCCGCATTTTCCATCACAGCCAACATAAAAATTATATCGTTTTTAAGGGTAAAATCAAGCAACATCATGTAAATCATGATTGCAAACCAAAGCAAATCATGCTATGATAATAGTAATTCCAAATAAACCGGAGGTACGAATAATGACCATTAAGAGCGTAACCAGCCGCGCATTCCGCCCCTACGGCAAGGTAATCAAGGGCTACTATCTGAACTCCCTGATGAAGGCAATGGAAAGCACCGAGTGCCCCGAGGACAGCGTTGTATACGTTCCCTCCGTCGAAGCGCTTGAAAAGCTCCCGATCTTCAAGCAGTTCTCCGAGGAAGCCTACGGCGGCATGCCCATTCAGATCGGCTTTTGCAACGGCTTTAACCACACCCTGAACGCCGTTGAATACCACAGAGATTCCGAGCTCAATTACGCCTGCACCGATCTTATTCTCTTGGTCGGCAAACAGCAGGATATCCAGAAGGATTTTACCTACGACACTTCCAAGATGCAGGCCTTCCTCGTAAAGAAGGGAACGCTGGTCGAAGTATACGGAACCACACTTCACTATGCGCCCATCAGCGCCGGCGAAAAGGACACCTTCCGCTGCGTAGTCGTGCTGCCCAAGGGCACCAACGAAGCGCTCGGCGAGCGCGGCAAGACCCATACCAAGGAAGACAAGCTGCTCACTCACGTAAACAAGTGGCTGATTGCACATCCCGAAAGCGGCCTTGAAGAGACCGGCGCTTTCGTCGGCCTTAAGGGCGAAAACATCACCCTGTAATGCTAAAGACAGGCGCCGAAAATTCCATTTCGCGCATACTGTCCGCACTGCGCGTGCTGCTCGTTCCCGCCGCACCCGGCGAGTACGATCTGCACGCGCTTGTCGCATGCGCGCTTACAAACGCCGAAATTGAATTTACCCACGAAGCCCGCCTTGCGCCCGGCTGCCGCGCGGATTTTCTTTCGGGCGATATTGTGATTGAAATCAAAAAGGGAAAGCCGCAGAAAAGCGCGCTCCTTTCTCAGGTAAAAAAATACCTGGCGTGCGAGGGCGTTTCGGGAATCATCGTAGTGAGCCAGAAAAATGTATCGCTTCCCCGTTCCATAGACGGAAAAATCGTTGCTTCAATCTCGCTTGACAAACTTTGGGGGGTGGCGCTTCCTTGAATGATTACCCTGCATATCTCTTAACGCCGCCCGAAGACGGACATGTGTACGGCACGCTCTCCTATAACCGAAGAAGCAAGTGCTGGATGATAAGGGGCGAGCCCTGTGTAACGGAGCTGGCAAAGCGATTGTTTCCCGGTTGCGACGGAAGAGGAAGAGGCGTTGCGCGGTTTACGGCGCATGCGCGGGTGATCGGCGATCTCAATTGGCTGATGCTAAGATACCCCCTCGCCGTAAAGGAAAGCGACAAAAAGCTTTGGCTGGAAGCTTTGGAGGGCGCGCGCGAATACGCAAAACGAAAGCAGAAGAATTTCACCGATCCCAAAAGCTGCGACCCGCCCGCATCCGAGTTTTCCGGAACGCTGATGCCGTTCCAAAAGCTGGGGCTTGGTTTTCTTCTCAATAACCGCAGATGCCTTTTAGCCGATGAAATGGGGCTGGGAAAGACCGTACAGGCGCTTTCTTTTATCGCAGCCCTTTCGGCATATCCCGCATTGATCGTATCTCCCCCGCATCTGGTTCGCAACTGGGTGCGCGAATGCGAACGGTTTTTAAAGCCGGACGGATCTCTCAGAATTCATGTCATCCGCGGCTTAACGCCCTATTCCCTTCCCGAAGCCGATGTGTATGTGATTCATTATCTTCTGCTTCGCGGCTGGAAAACGGAGCTTCCCGGATATAATTTCGGCTGCGTAATTTTTGACGAAGTTCAGGAGCTCAGGCACTCAGGCACCGAAAAATACTCCGCCGCAAGCCTTTTATCCGGCGCATGCGAAAACGTAATCGGGCTTTCGGGAACGCCTATATACAATAACGGCGGAGAAATCTGGAACGTAATCAACATCATCGATTTTCATTTTCTGGGCGATTTTGAAAGCTTCTCCCGCGAATGGTGCTGCGGTTACAACAGCATGATCGTCCAAAAGCCTGATGTATTGGGCGAACATTTAAAGCGCGAAGGCCTGATACTCAGGCGTATGAAGTCGGAGGTTTTAAAAGAGCTCCCGCCCAAGCGCCGCCTGGTTCAGGAAATCGATTGGGACGACAAGGTATACCGGCTGTATATGAAGCCCGTGGAAGGTCAGCTTCATCAGCTGAAGGAAGCGTCAACCGCCTCCCAGCGCGCATTGATCGAGGATCAGATTTCACAGACACACCGCCAGGCCACGGGCATTGCAAAAGCCCCGTATGTCGCGGCATTTGTCAAAATGCTGGTTGAAAACGGCGAAAAAGTTCTTTTGATGGCGCATCATCACGCGGTAATGGATATATACAAAAAGGAGCTCAAATCCCTTCATCCGGTATTCATCACCGGCAGAGAAACGGACGCGAAAAAAGATCAGGCAATCGTATCGTTTATGCAGGGAAAAACCGATTTGTGCTGTATATCTCTTAGAAGCGCCAGCGGCCTTAACCTTCAAAGAGCCACCTGCGTAGTGTTCGGAGAACTCGACTGGTCGCCCGCCGTGCATTCGCAGGCCGAAGACCGCGCCCACAGAATCGGACAGACCGATTCCCTTGCCTGCTATTATCTGGTCTCCCCCAGAGGAAGCGACAGCGATATTCAGGACGCATTGGGGCTTAAAGTAAGCCAGTTTATATCCTTGATGGGCGATCAGACGCCCGACCGCGATAATGAGTTCATCATGCAGTCGGAAGCCCGCGAACGGATACGGAAGATGGTGGAAAAGCTATCGTCGGCGCTTGAAGAAAAAGGTGAAATATAGCTTGAGAATGGGACCTGTGCGACAACGGAAATTGTAAAAACTACAGCTATAGATTAAAAGCCTCTGCGGCTGCTGCAAAAAGAAAAAATGTAAAACGAAAGATGCGTCAGTCAACCGGCCTCTTGCCTCCCTTCCGCTAAGAAGTAAGGCAAGAGGCCGGTTCATCATTATATTCTTCTTTTGTGCGTCTTTCGTATTTAGAAAAAGCTCCTTAGTCCTTTAGAATTTCAGAAGCTGCCTCGCCCCTTCCGCCTCTTTTTGCCCGGCCATTCTTCCCCGGAAAGCGGAACGGCAAGAGACAGCGTGCGGAATTCTGCGAAATTCGATCTGCTTTGCCGAGTATGCGAACTTTCTTTAGGGTATTATTATCGCAGCATCCTCCCGGACGGAGAGTGCTGCGATAATAAAATTCAGATCATGTTTACGGAAATCATCAAATCAACGCAATTCTTCCGTCCGCCTTTCTTACGACCGCTTTGATTACTTCTGCAAACACGCGGTTTTCCTTTTTCTCGCTCGTCTTCCAGCCGACCGAGGCAGGTTTTTCACCGGCTGCGTATGCAAAATAGAGGTATGCGGGCACCGCCGACCAGCCGTGGCAGAGACTTCCGGCTCTATCGAAATCGTCGCCCCCCAGAATGGTTTCAAAAAAGCTGGTTCCGCCGCGCATCAGCATGCTTCCCCACTGGCGTTCTATATCTTTTTTTACCCAATCGGAGAATTCCTCGCCGTGATTGAGAAGCGCTTCGTACTTGAAAACGGTGTAGGCAAGCGTGACCGGCGTCATTTTTCCGCTGATCAGGCGGGAAAGCGCGCGCTTTTCCTCTTCCCGGGGACAGATGGCGGAGTACACGGAAAGCGCCTGCGTAAGCTCGTCCTTCGCCCATCTTTTGCCGCCGAAGGCATAGGAGAAATATTCGCCCGTTTCCTTGTCAAAAAATGCTTCGTGCGCCGCTTTCCTCATTCGTTCAGCCGTATTTATAAGCGGCTGTGCGCGGTCATTATCGCCGAAATGCTAATAAATCAGGCTCATACGGGTAATCATCAAAAAAATAAATGCGCTCAGAGGCGCGTCGTACCTGTCGCCCGTTCCTTCCGTGCCGTCCTTATGATGCCCGTCCAGGTTTTCCGTCCACTCGTAGAAATTCCACATGCCTTCGCCCGTGTATTTTCTGACAAGTCCGTTATCCTCTACGTGTTCAAGCGCTTTGGAAACGAGGGTTTCCGCAACCGGGAGCACCTCTTTTACAAACGCCTCATCGCCCGAATACAAAAGATATTCCCACAGTGCTACTATGTACATCATGGAAAATGACGGAATATCCACCGGTACCCGTGCCGGCGCGCACAATTCCAGAAGTCCGTCCTCCCTGAGCGATCTTGCAAGCAATCTTAGAGAGGCCCTGGCAAATTCATATTCGCCGAATACATAATAGCCGGCCAGCATCTGATTCCTGCTGTCCATGGCGTAAAGCGCCTGCTCGCGCCACGGGCAATCCTCATAATGCTCATGCATGCACATGATGAGCGTGCGCTTGCATACATCGTAAATCTTCTGATGCAGCTGATCGGATAAAAGCATCTGTGCATCGCTCTCAAGCGGATATGCAACAGGCTTTACGCCGACATATTGAATCTCGATTTCACTGGTTTCCGCGTGAATTTCGATATATCTTGCACCGATTCTTCTAAGCGGATGGAAAAAGCGGTTTTTACCGGGCTTCGCAATAAACTCCGATGCAAAATTTCTCGTTCCCACATATGCGCGCACGCGCTGATCGTCCAAATGCTCGCCCCAGCCGATCATTACTTTCGTCTTCGAAGGAACCGTAAATTCTATATCCGGAAGGCCTACTTCATTCCGTCCAAGATCGAATATGAAATACATGCCGTCGCCGTCTTCATTTCTAAAGCATATTCCGCCTTTTTCCGGGAATACCGGAGCGGTTTCCGCCCGGTCTCCCATATCGCTTCTTTCGCGGTAGGAGAGATAAGCAAACTGCATCTTTTTTCCGAGCGTATCGGCTTTTTGGGGCGATACGAACACGCCCTGAGATATCAGGCGGGCAGGCGCTCTTTCGCCCATCACGCACATTTTTACGGGGCGTTTCGAAAACGCGTATTCGTCTCCCGTTTCAAAGGAGCACGCAAATGCGGTCTCTTCCTTCGATGCGTCAAAGGAAAAGGTATAGCCCATTTGTCCGGTTATCAGATCTGCTTCACCGCTTTTATAATTCGGATTTTTTCTGATTTTCGTATCCTTACCGCTTGCGGCAATGCTCGTCTCGCCCCCAAATACCTCGTAAATTACATACGGCTTTCCGCGCCTGTAAACGGATGAATCCGTAAGCGTGCAATACGCCGTAATATTAAGCGCGTTCTCTCCCGCTTTTACAAAAGCTGTAATATCGATTTCGTCGTAAATCCGAAGCTTCTCGTCGTCCGGGAACTGGCTTGCGTAAATATACTCACCGTTTACATACACAGCATAATGAGAATCGGCTGCAATTCTAAGAAGCGCCCCTCCGCCTGAATAAACAAATTTATCTTTTGCATCCACGTACATATTGGGCGTATCAAAATCGTTTATCCATATCGTTTTTGCATTCACAAAAGGCTTCATTTTGCTTCCTCCTTATGCGTTTTCAAGCCACCCGTTCAGCGTAAGCGCATCTGACAAAAGACTTTCGTCGGCGTCCCCTTTTACAAATTCAATCAGATAACAGCCCTCTGTTCTTTCCTGAATTACCTTTTTCCACATGCCCTCGCCCTCCGAAAGCGGAAGGCGGGTAATCTCGCTTCCGTCATGCCGCCAGGTAAAAACGTGAATATGCGAAAGGCGGTTGGAGACATCCGAAAGAGCGGACAGTCTTTCTTCCTCTGTCCAATCCCATCTCGGCTGCCAGTAAAACTCCGGCTTGCATACCGCCGATTCCGTTTCTTTTATCAGCCGCTTTACGCTGTTTCTGTCGTCCGTCAAAGTGCCGCCATGGTACTCCAGCGTCGTTTGAACGCCTGATCGTTCGGAAATTTCGCTTACCTTTAAAAGCTCATCAACAATTTTCCCGCGTTCTTCATCCGTAAGAAGCGCGCTTCCCTTTCTGCCGGCCCATATGCGGATCACGGGTGCGCCCAAAGACAGCGCCTCGTCAAGCGCATACCTGTACGCATCAACGCCGTCGCCCAAGCGAAAGTAGCTTCCGTAGGAGCAGATTTCAATGCCGCTGTCTGCGGACATTTTCTTTACTTCATTGGCTTTTCCACCCTTGGGAGGCACATGCACATCTCCGCCCCATTCCACGGCGCGAAGCTTCGCTCTTTCCATCAGACTGCAGATTTCGCCCGGCGTTTTGTTCCGAAATGTGATCGACACAAGCCCAGGAATTCTCATTTTCCTCACCTCACGCCATCGTTTCCAGCATTTTCAGCGTTACTTCATCCTCGCACCCAATGCCCAGAAGATAATCGCGGTACGCGTTTACCATTCTTTCGCCCATTCTCTCCGTTTCAAGCCCGGCAGTACCGGCGATATGCGGAGTAAAGTGACAGTTGGGAAGCGATCTCAGTATGCAGTCATTAAAATTCTTTTCGTCCGTCACTACGTCCAGAAGCGCCGTAATCGTTTCGTCTTTTTTAAGCGCGTCATAAAGGTCCTGTTCGTTCAGCTGAGCGCCGCGCCCCGTGTTTATGAATGTGGAATACGACTTCATCGAAAGAAGATGCTTTCTTGTGATAATCCCCTTCGTCTCCGGAAGATTTGCTATATGATTGGAAATCACATCGCAGGTTTCGAATATTTTGTCAAGCCCTATAAGCTGAACATTCAGACTCTTCGCCTTTTCGGCGCTTGCAAACGGATCAAATGCATATACATCGGTATCCGTATTCATTAGAAACTTCGCCACCCGGCTTCCGATTGCGCCAAGCCCCAATAAGCCCACCTTCGCCCGGTATGCGCCGGGGTATTTGGAAAAGCGCTCATAGGACGCTTGTCTGTTATCACGGCATTCGTTCATCACCGGAACAAAGCCCTTGAGCGACAATATGATCTGCGCAAAGGCATATTCCGCTACCGGCACGGCGTTGGCATGCCACGCGCTGAATACGCGTACGCCGCCTTCCAGCATTTCCCTGGCAAAGCTCTGCACGGAGCCCGCGCCATAGAAAACCGCCTTCAGATTCTTATGCCCTTCAAGATTGATCTTCGGAATTCCCCATGTGGAGAATATGATCTCTTCATCGCCCGTCTCGAGTATTTCCGACGGAAAAACGTCGATCTCATCGTTTGCAAGGCGCCTGATTTCATTCAGCTGCCTGTCGGTAAACACCCTTTTCAGCATTGTAATATCCTTCGCCGTCACCGAAACCTTCATTTTTTCGCGCCCTCCCTTTGAGCTTTTCTCTTTTCACGCTTTTCCAGCTTTTCCTTGGCCAGTATCAGCCGCGGACGATTATATCTCTGCGTAATGATAAACGGGAGATTTCCAAGGGCATAGAGTATCGAAAAAGGTATGCCGTATTGTATGGGTACAAACAGGCAGTATACCGGACATAAAGCGATCAGCAAAAAGTGCGAAATCTCTGCGATACAGGTCTCCTGTATAAGCCGCTCAAGTCCCTGTGCATCCACTTCTTTTTGTATGGCTTTTCGAGTCATGCGCGTGATGGTCTTGCTCGCATCCGGTATATGATCCTTCCATTTGTGTACGCGCAGTTTGAAATACAGCCTGCCCTGAGCCTCAAAGGCGCAGGGCTTGAACGGAAACACGCGGTAATTGCATTTTCTGGGTACGAGCATGCCAAGAAAAAGCGTAACTACCCCTGTTGTGCTGATTGCAATAACATAGCGAATCAGGGATGCAAAAAACGTAAGCCCTTCCTCCGGCATTATTGTTTCCCTCCGCTTTTCTAGTCAGCGCCCGTAAATCTCTTAAGCGCTTGTATGTCTTTGTGTGCAGTCAAAGGATTTGCCTCTTCGCGCAGCACGCTGATACCGGGCTTTACGGCTTTCAGCTTATCGTAAAAATACTGATGATCGAATATGCCTTCTCCGATCACGCAGGGCGTAAACCTGCCGTCTTTATCGATGATTACGTCCTTTGCATGAACGGCGACGATGCGGTCCCCAAAGAGCTCGAAGCATCCGTCGATGATTTCATGCTGCCTTGAAATATTTTCGGGCGATAACAGGTTGATCGGATCAAGAACAATCTGCATATTGTCGCAGGCAACTATATCCAATAGCTTTCTCGTGCTCTCAGGGGTGTTCAGCGTATGCTTAAGAACGGGTTCAATGCCCACAAACACGCCGAAGCGCTCCGCCTGCTCCACCATTCTCAAAACGCTGTCCGTGAGGCGTTCAAACTGCAATGCTCTTTCCGATTCGTCGCCGGAAAAACCTGTGGTCTCCGTGGCGACAATATAGGAACCCAATTGTCTTGCATAGGCGATCTGTTCGCGGAAGCGCTTTACTTCATATGCGCGCTTATCGTCATCCCTGCATGCGGGGTCTATATAGCAGCCGAGCACCGCAACCTCGAGATTCTCTCTTTCAAAGGCCGAACGAATATCATAGCAGAGTCCGGGATTCAGAAAGCCGTATACGGGCTTGATTCCTTCAATCGCCTTGTGAAGCGCCAGCTGAAAACAGCAAAAGCCCGCTTCGCTGATTCTTTTTGCCATTACTTCAGGCGAAGCGCATCCGTAATCATGACCTCGTACGCCAATTCTCATATCCCTTTACGCCCCCTCTATCCTTTCAATCGCCCATTTCGCGTATATCTGTTCTGTTTCCGTGCCGCTTTTGAGCATGTCCTTTAAGTATTCAAGCGCATCCTGCCTTTTGAGGTTCCCCGCGACTATTGCGCTCTTCATTCGAATTCGCGTTTTTCTGGCATAATTCCTGCCGATAAACATCGAAAGTTCGCCCATATCCCCAGAAAGAAGCTTTGTAAGAACGAGGCTTTCCGAAAGCGCCTCTTCCATTTCGCCCGTTTCGTTAATGCGGTTTCTGATGCATGCGTTCTGGCATTCGTCGCAGCCAAAGAGCCGGTTTCCGAACTTCTCCCGCATGTCCTCAGGAATAAACACGCCTTCGTCTTTACACCTTAAGCATTTTTCCGCGTCGAATTCACCGTTTTCTCCGATTGCGCCCGTCGGACAGGCCTGCACGCATCGATTGCAGGATCGGCATTTTTCGTCAAGCACCGTATACGCATCCTCTTTCAAAGGTTCCATTTTTCTTTCAAACGGAATATCCGTAACGATCGCCTGCACATGAAAGCGCGTACCGAAGCCGGGAATGGAAACGAGGGAATTTCTGCCCATTTTTCCGATTCCGTACTTTATCAGAAGCGGTTTCATCGGCAGCTGGGCGTTTGATGCAGCCTGATAGCCCTGTTTTTCGATCTCGTCCCTGATTTCTCTCGCCGCAATATACGCCCGCTGCGAAGCCGGGTAATAGGCGGAAATCATCGCGCCTTTGCCGTCCTCCGCAGCCTTTTCATAGGGCTTATACGGCATAATCAGCACGATTACGCTTTTCGCTGCCGAAAGCACGTCTTTGGGATCGTCTATCAGCTTTTCATTGTGCCGGTTGACAACCGTCTTTATCACTTTGGAGGGCGCAAGTATATATACCGCCCGAAACCCCTTCTCCTCCGCAAGCGCGCAAAGCTGAACTTCATTCATTCCGCATCCTCCGGCTTGGGCGGCAGTTTTGAAATGGCCATGGTCATAAAGATGGCAAGTATGTAAATTGCAATGTTCACAATAAAGGGAATTCTGAGACTGAAGGTGGCAAAATAGCCGACGACAAACGGGAATACCGCCGTTACCAGCGCGATGGTTGCAAATACAAGTCCGTTCATTCTTGCGCGCTCTTCCACATCCGCATTGATAAACAGAATCGACGACGTCATCGGATAGAGGATCGAAAGCGCGAACGCCTCACAGAACACCTGTACAAACGTAATGGGCATGGCAAGCTTTCCGCCGGGGTTCAAAAGCAAAAGGAGCTGACCTAACATGAACATCAGCCATGCGGTCGTCATAGGCTTCATAATTTTATCTGTCTTGACAAATCTTGCAAGCACAAACATACACGCAAGTCTCACAATGGATTTCACCATGGTGAAAATCGCCATGCTGCTTTCGGGAATCGAAAGCGAGGACGTAAGATACAGCGCGAAATAATTGTCATTCAGCGCGTTTACCAGCGAAAACGCCGCCATGATGCCTACTGTCAGCACCATGCGCTTTTCACGGATAATTCTTAAGAATACAAATCTGCACTCCCAGAGGGACTCAAATATGCTCTTGTTCTTCGTAACCTCAAGCCTTCTTTTTCCAACCGCCGTTTCCGTGGACAGGAAGAAAAGGGTCACGAACTTGGTCGTCATGGATACAAAGGTGAAGCCGTAGAGAAAGCGCATGGTGGCTTCAACGCCGAAGCGATCGACCGCAAGCGCCGAAAGAGGCGCGACAAATGCGGCGATTAAGCCCATAACGCTTGTCAAAGAATACATGGGCACAATTTTTTCCCTGTCCGCGTCTTCAATCAGGAGAAGACCCCAGGAATTATCCGTGATTCTCCAAAGGCCGTTGAATACCGCCGCGATCATGAACCAGTATGCGTTCTGCGCAAACGTCCAAATGAGCGCGGGAACACTCCAAGAAAGCACGTCGAATATGAGCGTGGCTTTCCTTCTTCCAAGCTTATCGGTAAGAACGCCGCTTAATACGGATGCGACAGCCTGCGACGCATAGAATATGCTGGTCACGATGCCGATATCATATTCGTCAAGCCCCAGCGCCGTCATAAACAAAGCGACATACGGCACATACAGATTATATGCAATTCCCCAGAGCGGCTCGAGCCAAATGCACGCCCTCGGATTTCCCTTCAATGAAAAGAATACGTCGATCAAATAGATCTTTCTCAGCTTCTGAATCAGCCACATCTTCCATCACCCAATCAGCTTCATAATCCAGTCGTATATCGGTATATAGGCAATCGGCAGAAACATCGACGGGAGCATGTTGGCAACCCTGATCTTCTTATCTCCCATCACGCCCAGAAGATTAAAGCCCAGCGCGATAATCAGCACGCTTCCTACCGCCTTCATCTCCATAATCACTTCGTCGCTCAAATACGGGCGGACCCATACCGCCAAAAGTGCAATCGCGCCTTGATAGAGGGTCATGGGAACGGCGGAGAGCATAACGCCCGCGCCGAAGGAGGAGGCGAACATGATCGCGGACACGCCGTCCAATGCGGATTTTGCAAGCAGTGTGCTTCCGTCGCCGGTAAGGCCTGCGTCAAGCGAACCGACTACCGCCATGGAGCCGATTGAGAAAAGCAGCGTTGCACTCACAAATCCTTCCGCAAATCCGCTTCCGCCGGAAAACTTCTTCTGCGCAAAATCTCCCAGCTTCTCGATTCCCTTTTCAATTCCGATCAATTCTCCAATCACAGTTCCAATGACGATGCAAATGACCATCATAAGCTGATCCTGTACGGTCACTGCGCCCGCAATTCCGATTACCAGCACGCAAAGCGCAATGCCCGTCGATATGGCGTTTTTGAGTTTTTCCGGAACGCCGTTTCTGATAAAGGTTCCAACAAGTCCACCGAGTACCACCGCAAAAAAATTCACATATACGCCGATCATGTGTTCATCCCTTGTTCTCGATATCGATTAATCCGGTTCTCGCCGCATGGAAAAGCGCCTGCTGAATCAGACCGCACTCGCTGCCAAGAATGCGGATGGCTTCCAAACGCATTTTTTCCCGGCTCGATGATATATGAAACCAGTTTTCCATAAGCCTTTCCACCCACACGTCCACCGGGAATGAGGAGGCGTGACGAAGCCCAAAAAGCAGCACGCAGTCCGCCACCTTTCCGCCTACGCCCGGAAGAGTCATGAGCATTTTCCGCGCTTCCTCATGCGGGCGGAATCGAAGAAAGTCAAGTGGAAAGCCGTCTTTGATCATTTTCGCAGTCCCGATCAGATATTTCGCCCGATAGCCGCAGGTTACATTTTGCCGAAGCTTTTCTTCGTCAAGCTTTGAAAGCGTGTCAGGCGACGGAAAACCGTATAACTTCACGCCGTCATATTCAAATTCTTCTCCGTAATGCCTGCAAAGATCGTTTACCAGCGTTCGAATGCGCTTTACATTGTTGTTGGCGGAGAGTATAAACTGAATGAGTGCTTCCCACGGCGGCTGATTTAAAACCCTGAGCCCCGGAAGCATCAAAAGCGCGCGCCGGGCGATTTCAAATTCCCCGCACGCATCCAAAAGGTGCGAATAATCACGTTCGTCGTCAAAGTAATCCCTGGCAAACGGATCATCATCTCTGTCTGTAAGCACGCGGCCGCCAACCGCCGCCGCATACACGCCGTTTATATTTTGGAAATGGAACACCTGCGCGCTGTCCATCAGCGTAAGCACGGCGTCAAATTGTCTTTCCATTAATAAATTCCCTTCAAAGCAGTAAAAAACCCGCGACGGAGAAATGCTCCGCGCGGGAAATGCGTCAGATAATTATTCCGCGGCTGCTTCGGCCTTCGGATAAATGCTGACCTGCTTGCGATCTTTGCCGACGCGCTCGAACTTCACAACGCCGTCCATCTTCGCGTAAAGGGTATCGTCATCGCCGATGCCCACGTTCAGGCCGGGATGAATACGAGTGCCGCGCTGGCGCACGAGGATGTTGCCTGCAAGCACAAACTGTCCGTCCGCACGCTTGGTGCCAAGGCGCTGCGCATGGCTATCACGACCATTGCGGGAAGAGCCCATTCCCTTCTTATGCGCGAACAGCTGAAGATTCATCTTAAACATGTTGTCTACCTCCGTTCCCTGTTGATGATCCGGATGGTACCGGGATAGTCTTTGGAAATCTCGGTCAAAGCCATTTTCAAAGTTTTCAAGAGTATCTGTGCTTTTTCAACGGTTTCTTCATCCGTTTCATTTGAAAGCGTCATCTGAAGATAGCCCGTTTTTTCGTCCATCCTGTGATGAACCTTCGCGCCGATTACCTCCGTAATACCACCGACAGTTGACTGTGTCAGCGCGGAAATTGCGGCGCACACGATATCTGTGCCGTATTCGCCGTATCCGGCATGCCCTGAAGCTTCAAAGCCCCAAAGCCGCCCGTCTTCCAGCGTAATGAAAACGACCTTCGTCATGATTCTCAGCCGTTAATAGCCGTGATCTCAACCTTCGTATAAGGCTGACGATGACCCTGCTTTTTCCGCTCGTTCTTCTTGGCCTTGTACTTGAACACAACTACCTTTGCGCTCTTAACCTGGCCTACTACCTTGCCCTCAACCGCTGCTCCCTCAACGACGGGAGTTCCGATCTTGGTCTCGTTCTCATTGCCCAGAAGCAGTACGTCAAAGGATACCTTCTCGTCCGCCTGAACATCGAGCTTTTCTACAAAGATCACGTCGCCCTGCTGGACGCGGTACTGCTTGCCACCGGTCTGAATGACTGCGTACACGCGTTGCACCTCCTATACCATAATCTCGCCCGGACAAAGGCGTATGTTTCCATACTTTAAGAGCCACTCCGGAGCGGCTTTCCTTGGTATTATAAACGATAACGCGCCATTTGTCACGTTATCTTTGTGTAACCGTTCTAAGCGCCGTTTTCTTCCAATAAAATGTGATAATGCGGTTATTAATCGGTCAATTTTCAAAGCTTTCCCCCTGTAAATGTTCCATTTCTCAGATTAATATGCTATAATATAATGTACTGTGGGATTTTATGATTTGGAGAGATGTTTTATATGTCCTTAAACCCCAAGCGTCTGATCCTTGCCTCCGCTTCGCCCAGAAGGAATTCCCTTCTTTCCGGCATGGGCTATACATTCACGATTCATGCGCCCGATGTGGATGAAACCGTATCGGGAAAGCCGGAGGAAATGGTGAAAGCGCTTGCCGTCCGAAAGGCGAAAGCGGTTTCCGAAACGGAAAAGGGCGCCTGGATCATTGCCGCCGATACGCTGGTATCCTATCGAGATGAGGCGCTCGGGAAGCCCGTAGACGAAGATGACGCAAAGCGAATGCTTATGATGCTTTCCGGAAATACGCATGAAGTTTTTACCGGCGTATGCCTGCTTGATTCGGACAGCGGGAAATACATTGTTTCCGCCGTCTGCACCCGTGTTCATTTCAGGGAAATTCTCCCCTCGGAGGCGGATGAATACATCGCAACCGGCGAGCCCATGGACAAAGCCGGCGCTTATGCCATTCAGGGCGGCGCCGCCGGATTCGTAAAGAGCTTCGACGGCTCGTACACAAACATCGTTGGCTTCCCGACGGAAGAATTTGAACAAATGTATAAGCGCTTTACCGGCGCATAGATAACGGAGGATGCCTGAAATGGCTGTATTTTCTAACGGAGGAATCGGAATCGATTTCGGTTCCGGAAACACAACCGTATATCTTGAAGATGAAGAGACTGTTTACCGCGAGCCAACCTGCGCGCTTGTCAGCCGCGAAAATGCATCGGAGATATTCGCGCTGGGAAAAGATGCGCACCGGATGATCGGGCGCACCATGCAGGATTCGGCGCTCATCAGCCCCGTATCGGACGGCGGCGTCGCCGACAGCGACCTTGCCGCCATGATGATACTATCCGCCGCCGAAAAGGCGACCGAGCGGCGCAAGCCCTTTGAAAAAAGCCGCCTCGCCATTACCATTCCCCACGGGGCTACGCGGGTAGAACGCGCGGCGCTCGCTTCGGCCGTTCAGCTGACGGGCGCAAAAAAGGCGCTCATCATGAAATCGTCCGTTGCCGCTGCCATCGGCGCACAGCTTCGGATTGAACGTCCCCGCGCGCACCTCATCATTTCCGTCGGCAGCTGCGTAACGGAGATTTCGATACTCTCCCTGTTCGGCGTAGTCGCGTCACGCACGATGAAAACCGGCTCTTTGGCATTTGATGAAGCCATTGTAAGGTATATCCGCCGCGAAAAGGGCCTTGTAATCGGCCTTAATACGGCAGAGGAGCTTAAAAAGGATATCGGAAGCGCGATCGCGCCCGATAAGCCCTCCGATCCCGTGCTTCTTCGCGGGCGCCATGTGCGAACCGGAAAGCCCTCCACGGAATCCGTTACGTCGCTGGACATTGCAAGAGCGCTTGAAGAGCCAATCCGGGCAATTACCGAGGCGCTCTCGGATGCGCTTTACAATGTTCCTCCGGAGCTTGCGGGCGACATTCTTGAGGACGGCATTCATGTAACAGGCGGCGGCGCGCTGTTGGAAGGTTTTATAGAGAAACTGAAAAAAGAAACGCAGCTGGACGTGTTCATGAGCGCCCATCCGCAGGATGACGCCGCCCTGGGCGCCGGACGCGCCGCATCGGACGATCGGCTTGCGCGGCATCTGATCAACGCGGGCTCTGCATTTGAGGTATAATTCTTCCGGGAGGAAAGACAAGTGGCTAAAAAGCACCAATCGGAAAAAAGCAGAAAGCGCAGCATACGAATTCGAAGAGCGCTGTATTCCCTGCTTGTAACTGTGGCCGTATTTGTAATACTGTATTATCTGGTTCTGCGTCCCGCGGGCTCTACTTCCATTGTTGAAAACGGAATCGGCACGGTATTCACGCCCATTCAGCGCGCGGCAAAATCCGTGACTGAATTTGTAAAGAGCTGGTTCGGCGTGTCGGATGACGAAAATGACCTTGAAGCAATGCTGGAAGAGCTGCAAATGGAAAACGACATGCTCCGCATTCAGCTGGATACCTATGCGGATATGGAGAGTGAGAATAATCGCCTTGAAATGCTGTTGGGCGCTAAGGAGAGCTACGAATCACTGTCGCCTATATATGCAAAGGTCATTGCGAAGGATATGGGCGTTTGGTTCAATTCCTTCACCATCAACCGCGGACAAAGCGACGGCTTGTCGACCAATATGGCGGTAGTAAATGCCGACGGTCTGATCGGTCGAATCTATGAGATCGGTTACAACTATGCGAAGGTTATCTCCATCATCGATCCCCGTTCCTATGTCGCAACCCTGATCGGGCGCACGAGAGACAACGGCATGATGCAGGGCGAAACCACCGCCTCCTCCGATGAAGCGGAATGCAATATGTATTACCTTCCGAACATCGGCAATGTAAAGGTGGGCGACGAGGTATTTACCTCGGGTCTTGACTCCCTTTTCCCCAAGGGCATCCGCGTAGGCACGATTTCCGCCATCAGCCGCGACGCTGATACGGCGGATAAATACGCCGTGGTCAACCCTTCCGTAAACTTCGCATCGATCGAAGAAGTGTATGTTCTGAAAGAAGTTGTAGGCTATGACTATCTGCCTGCGCTTCCCACAGAAACCCCGCGTCCCATTGTAACGCCGAAACCCACGGCTGTCAGCGATATCTACACCTACGAAACGCCCAAAGCCATCGACGATAACGCTGCATGGAGCTATCCCACCGTAACCCCCTCCGCGACACAGCCCGCGTTTGAGAACATGGGTCCGATATCCACCGCGAAGCCGCCGGAGGCCATCTGGATTGATATGTAAGAAACTATTTCTGAACCCGGGAGGAACGATATGCGTCTATACAAGAGAATCTTTCTGATCAGTATGGTTTTATTGTCCATATTATTGGATACATCCGTCCTCCCGTTTACAGGAATCAACATGCTCTATACGCCGAAGGTCGCCCTGCTTACCATCGTCGTCATAGCGCTGCTTCTTGGCCGAACGCAGGGCATACTTTACGGCGCGGTTGCCGGCGTGCTTATGGATATCACAGTCGCCATACCGACCGGCCTTGTATCCATAGTGTACACCGTTTCCGGTCTAATCTCCGGTTACATTGGACGAAAATCCCGCTACCGTATGCTTTCCAGCGTCATCGCCCCCGTTCTCTCCATGCTGATTTATGAAATCACGCTGATGGTGTACTATTTTTCATCCGCCGGCGCGGTCACGGGCAGCATGTTCCTAATGGCGCTTGTCAGAACCGTTATCGGAACCGTAATTGTACAGCTTATGTATTTAGGCTTCAATCTTGTACTGAAGCCCAAGCATTCAAGGTACCTGAGAAGATAACCATCCCCCGCGTTCATATGAGGTAATACATGAAAAAGCAAAAATTTGTCTCCCGGTACATAACCCTTGCCGCCATACTCTTCTGCGTGTTTTTGGCTATGTTTATCCGCCTTTATCAGCTTCAAATCATTGATAACGACAGCTACATAGCGGAAGCGGAAACAAAATCCACTAAAACCATCAAGCTTACCGGCATGCGCGGCACCATATACGATCAGGATATGATCCCCCTTGCCTATGACGAGCCTTCCTTTAACGTGCAGTTTTACCGCGATCCCTCTCAGTCCAGCGACGAAGCGCGCGCGGCATACACGCGCTCCATCTACGAAACCATACTGCTTATCGAATCAAACGGTAAAAAGACGCTCGACCCGGCCACGGAATTCTGGCTCAAAAGAGACGAAAACGGTCAATGGGCATGGAATTTCCAAACCACCAGCGAATCCGTCGCCGCCACACGCGAAAACCAGTGGCGCGGAAACTTTTATCTTTCAAACAGAACCAAGTATCCGGTTGAGGTACTCTTTGACACTCTTTGCACCAATTACTCCATTGATCCCAACCTTCCCGAGGAATATAAGCTCAAAATTCTCGCCATCTGGCAAGCCTCGCGCATGAACAACTACAACTCCACGCCCGTAACCATCGCCTATGACGTAGGCTTTGAAACAGTAGCCGAAATCGAAGTGCGCTCAATGGAGCTGGAAGGTATGTCGATTGTTCAGTCCTCCACGCGCGTATATCCCTTTAAAACCCTCGCATCGCACAGCATCGGCTATGTAAGCCGCATTACCACTTCCTCCGCGCTTGAATCCTATCGCGCACAGGGCTATCCCAACGACGCTTTGGTCGGCGCGACGGGCCTTGAATACTCTATGGAGGAACAGCTTTCTCCTTATCTCGAATACCGTCAGGGCAGCCGCGTGGTGGAAATCGACACCCGAGGCTCGGTTGTACGCGAAATATCCTACACCGCCCCCAGCGACGGCAACAGCGTAATCACCAATATCAATACATCGCTTCAGACGGTTATGGAGGAGGCGCTGGCTGAGACCATCGAAGATATCTACGACATGCAGTATGAAATCCTGTACGCCATGAATACCGAAGGCATTCGCTGGAACCGCGTAAACGCTGAAATTCTTGCATTCTATGCAGAAAACGGCTATGAGGTTTCGCTTGCGCAGACGGGCGCAATGGTTGCCATGGATCCCAATAACGGAAAGGTTCTGGGCATTTGCTCGCACCCATCTTTTGACCTTAGTATCTTTGAAGGCGCTTCGGTTGATCCCGGCGGATGGAGTGAGATTGCCGCCGACCCCAGAAACCCGATGTTCAACCGCGCCATCTCCGCAAAGGATACCCCCGGTTCCATATTCAAGCTCGTTACTTCTCTGGGCGGTCTTGCGGAGGGCACCATCACGCTCAACACCCGCATCTCCGACGAGGGCGAATTCCAGAGAGAAGACACCGATACATCCTACAAACCCCGCTGCTGGATCAGCGAATCCAAGCGCTATCAGCACGCCAATCAAACCATTGTAGAAGCTATCAAGAACAGCTGCAACTACTTTTTCTACGATGTGTCCTACAGCCTCGGCGCAACCAACATTGCCAAATGGGCGGCGGCGCTGGGACTTACCACCAAGACCAATATCGAACTCCCCAGCGAATCCACCAGCTTTGTCGGAAGCCAGGCCATGCTGTACGATCCCTCCCGCTCCATCGAGGATCAGTACACCTACAAGCCGCAGATTGCCGCCGCCATGATCCGTAAGCTCCTCTATCAGGTAGCGACCGACCGCGGCGTGGAATACGATGAAGACAAGCTGGACGAAGCGGTAAAATCCTTCCTGGACATCGTAATCACCTACGAGCTTAAGAGCGAATGGCTCCCCGCAATCAAGGAAATCCTGCTGTTCGACCTTGGAATTCCCGAAAACTATATTTCCTCGCATTACATGGTTAACACCATCAACAGCTACCTGAACGACCTCAAATGGACGCCCGCCGAAACCATCATGCTTGGCATCGGTCAGTCCATTACCCAGGTAACCCCTATCGCCGTCGCCCGCTACGGCTCCGCCATCGCAAACGGCGGCACCGTATATGATGCGCAGATCATCGATAAGGTTATCGACCCGGAAGGCAACATCGTTCTTGAAAAGCAGCCGGTCATCGCCAATCAGATCGTTACCAACGAAGCCTTCTTCGCAGCCATTCACGAAGGCATGGAGGAAGTTACGTCGATTGAAAACGACGGTACTGCCGCCGAACAGTTTGCAGAAGCCAAATACCCCATTGCCGCTAAGACGGGAACCTCTCAGCGTACCGAACTGGACCTTGAAAACAACTCCTGGCTGATCTGCTACGCTCCGCATGACGACCCGCAGATCGTAGTTGCGGTATACATTCAGAACGGTTATGCCGGCGCTCAGGCCGGTAAAGCCGCGATCAAAACCATCGAATATTATCTCGACTCTCTCCAGTACACGGAAACCAACGTAATATCCAAGGACAACTTTCTCTCCAGCTGAAAAAGGAGCTAAGACCATGGGAAAGGTCATTGTTATTACCTCCGGAAAAGGCGGCGTAGGCAAATCTACAACAGCTGCAAGCATCGGAGCAGGCCTGGCGGGCGCCGGAAAGCGCACGCTTCTAATCGATATGGACGTCGGTCTCAGGTCGCTCGACATGATGCTGGGCGCCGAAAACGAGATGGTGTACGACCTGACCGATTTAGCGTCGGGCATCTGCTCGTTTGATCAGGCGCTGTATCAGGATAAAAAGCGGGATAAGCTGTTCATGCTCCCGTCCGCGCAGCAGACGGATTCTTCCAGCATAACCCCTTCGGACATGAAAGCGCTCATGTATTCGCTGAAAGACATGTTTGATTTTGTTCTGCTCGACTGCCCCGCGGGCATCGGACGCGGCTTTAGAAATGCCTGCGCGTCGGCGGATGCGGCGATTCTCGTGCTCACGCCCGACGGCATATCGCTCAGAAGCGCCGAACGTGCCAAGCAGCTTATGGAGCTTGACGGAATCAGCGATGTGCAGATTCTTATCAACCGCGTATCGAAGAAGAATCCGCTTTCTACGGACGAATGCATACACCGCCTTCAGCTTCCCGTGCTCGGCTTTATCCCGGAGGATGACGCGGTTCCGCTGTCTGCGGGCAGAGGCTGCGCCGTCATAGACACGGAATCCGTAGCCGGCGATGCATTCGAACGCATTGTGCGGCGGCTGCTCGGCGAAACTGTGCGCTACAAAATACCACATGAGAAACTGTTTCATAAATTGAAAACCGGATTCGGAAAGGAGCCCGCATGCAAGCTTGGATAAAGCGGCAGAAATGGTTAAAGCAGCTGACCACCGATATCGCAAAGAATCGCTTTAACCCGAGTCTGATCCGCCATTTCGACTGGCCGATGTTTCTATTGGTGCTGTTCCTGTCGTTATGCGGCGTAGTGGCCATATTTGCGGCGACAGCTTCCGCCACGGAAACCGAAGTCACCGGTCTTGCGAACATTTTAAGAACTCACTCCATTACCTATCCCCGCCTGCAGCTGATTTGGATGGCTGCCGGTATCATCGCAATGTGCGCGGTAATATTCTTTGACTACAGGCTGTACGGAAAATATGCGGACGTAATTTACTGGCTGAACATTGTGGTTCTTCTCTCGGTGCTTACCGTGGAAGCCGGCCGCGGCGGTATGTCCGCATTCTTTAACTGGGGAAGCGAATCCTCTTCCTTGGGTGAACGAGGCTTCCAGCCTTCGGAATTCGGTAAGGTGGCAATTATTATCGCGCTTGCACACCTGTTCTCCAAACGCAAAAAGCCCATTAAAACGGTTCGCGAGCTGATCCCCGCCTGTCTGTACGTAGGTATTCCGATGGTTCTGGTTGTGCTTCAGCCAGACTTCGGAACGATGCTGGTGTACATCGCAATTTTCGCCGTGCTTCTTTGGGTATCGGGCACGGATCTGAAAATAATCGCAGGCGTGATTCTGATCGGCATATGTCTCCTTGTACCGCTTTGGTATTACATGAACGCCTCCTCCACATCCTTCCGACTGACCCGCATACTGATGTGGCTGCACCCCGAAGATTATCCTGACGAAGCCCGTCAGGTTATCAACGGACAGATCGCCATCGGTTCCGGCGGCTTTACGGGAAAAGGCGTTGTTTCTCTCGGTTCCTTTGCATCCCTCGGTTTTATCCCCGATGACCATACCGACTTCTGCTTTGCCATCGTATGCGAGGCATTCGGCTTCATCGGCGCGTCCGTAATCATTCTGGGCTTTGCCATGCTGCTGGGAAGACTGATCTGGCACGCAGTGAAGACCGAAGACAAGTTCGGCTCCTACATCATCACGGGCGTAATGGCGATGTTCTTATTCCATATCGTTGAAAACATATGTATGATACTCGGAATACTGCCGGTTACCGGCATTCCGCTTCCGTTTATCAGCTACGGCGGCTCCAATTATCTTACCAATATGATGTGCATAGGCCTTGTAATGAATGTGGTCATGCGCTCCCGCTATCAGAGAACCCTCGGCGACAACCGGTACGTAAATACGCTGTAAGCTTTAATAATCCCCCTTCCGGCGGCATACAATGCTCCATCGGAAGGGGGATTGCTTATGGGAGAAAACAGCGGAAAATTTAAAATGCACACATCGTTTCGTCCGGAGTTCGAAATCTCCGATCAGAAAAAGGCCGGCATATTTTCAAAAAGCAGAAAAACAGATATCCGTCAGCCTGAAAAGAACGCTGCGCGCGCTCCCAAGACGGAGTACGTAAGAAAGCGTCCTCCGGCTTCTGTAAGGCTTCTTCGAAATACCGCCGTCGCCTGTTCCTTGCTGCTTGCGGTTATGTCGCTTAAGAACATCGATTCGCCCGTTACAAACCGCATTACCGGCGCAGTGAAGAATGTACTGTCCATGGATCTCAACCTTGATGACAGCATCGGAAAGCTTTCCTTCGTTCAGAATTTCATGCCGGAATCGGCGCAGGTGTTTCTGAACATGAACAACCGCGATCAGAAAAGGTATCCGGTTTCCGGGCAGATTGTTCACGAATGGAGCGAAAAGCAGCCATGGATTGAATACCTGACGGAAAACAGCGAGCAGGTTTACGCTGTAACCGGCGGCACAGTAAAAGCAAGCGTGAAAAGCGACGACGGGGATTATACGGTGGTAATTGAAGGCGAAGACGGCGCAGAAGCGGTATATGCATATCTTGCGTCCGGAAGCGTAAAAGCCGGGAGCAAAGTAGACGCAGGCGATGTGATCGGCATATCCGGAAATGACGCAAAGGCACATCTGTATTTTGAATACAGAGTAAACGAAAAAAGCGCAGACCCTACCAAGCTTCTTGCGAAGTCTGAATCATGAGAATATACGGCATCAGGATTTCCATGAATCCGCTTGCACCGATCATGCTGATACTGCTGTCGGTCTTTATCGGCCCCGCCGCCGCCCTTTCCCCTTTGATCGCGCTCTCATTTCATGAAACGGCGCATCTTATCACTGCAATCAAGCTGAAAGCACGCGTAGACGAGATTGAGCTGATGCCCTTTGGCGCGGCGATACGGTTGTATGACCTATGGGAAACGGCGACGGGCAAGCTTCTTATTATTGTGCTGAGCGGCCCTGCGGCGAATCTTCTTTTAAGCTTTCTGATATCGCTTACGCTGTATATTTTTCCGCGCCTTGCCGTAAGCCTTTCTCCGCTTCTGAATGCCAATCTCGCTGTTATGCTTTTAAACCTTCTCCCGGCGCTGCCGCTTGACGGCGGACGTGCGCTTACGGCTGTCATATCCAAAAGAATCGGAAGAACGCGCGCAGTGCATATCGGCGTATGGCTGGGCCGTGTTCTTTCTCTTATGTTTCTTGCCATATCGGCATACGCGCTTTTCGCGACCGGAAAAATTGAACTTGTTCCTCTGCTTTTTTCAATCTACATCTGGGCTTCCGGCCATCAGGAAATCAGGCGTTCGGAGGGCGCATTTCTTCGGGCAATGATTCTTACAAATCAGCAAACGAACCGTCTTCAATCGGCAAAAGTAATCTCGGTGAATGCAGGCACGCCGATCTATGAAGCGGCCAAAGCAGCGCCGACCGCTGAAAAATGCATATTTTCCGTGGAGGACGATACCGGCCGGATTCTCGGCTTCATATCCGTGTCGTCAATATCAAAAGCGATTCTTACGGATTCCGCCAAGCCGATCGGAAGTCTTCTGATGCATCCAAACTCGTTCATGCTTTATCCTGCCGAAACCTGATGAACCGGAAGGAAAAACGGCGTTTCATGTTGAATATATACTTATCCTTACCATGATCGGGGTGGACGCATGGCTCAAACGTATTATATCGGCGCTGACGGCGGCGGAACTCGAACAACTGCATGTCTTTTGTCGTCAAACGGCGAAATCCTCGCCGTTCACAAGGGAGGCGGCCTCAATTATCACGCCATAGGACTTGAAAAAGCAAGGGAAAACCTGAAAAGCATCGTTTTGTCTCTGCTTCCCGGCGAATATGAAAACGCTGTCATCGGCGCAGGTCTTTCTGCGCTTGACGACAAAGCGACGCGCGAACAGCTCTTAAGCTTCTGCGGCGATGTTTTTTCGCCCGATCGTATGCTTCTCCATTCGGATGCATACATGGCGCTGATGGCAGCTACGCTCGGTAAAAAGGGCGTGCTCGCCATTTCCGGAACCGGCAGTATGATCGTTTCCTCCGATGAAAACGGCATACAGACCCCCGCCGGAGGCTGGGGCTATCTGCTCGGAGACGAAGGCAGCTCGTACTCCATTGCAGTACGGGGCCTGAAGGCTGCAATTCGTTTTTACGAAGGTACGGGCGAAGAAACGAGCCTTCTTTCAAAGGCCATGGAGTTTTTCTCCCTTTCGTCCTTCAGAAGCCTGATTGATAAGATCTACGATCCGAATACAATGCCCTCCGACATCGCAAAGTTTGCAAAAGAAGTGCTCACGGAAGCAAAAAACGGCGATGCGGTTTCCTATGAAATTGCAAAGGATGAAATTACCAGCTTAGCTTCGACGCTTTCCGCGCTCGTGAAGGATGATCCGCCCGAAACTGCCTGGGTATTCGGCGGTGTGTTTGAGCATAACAGCTGGATGATCGATCTTTTTGAAGAAGCGCTTAAGAAGCGCTGCCCGAATATGAAAGCCGCGCTTATCCCTATGTCGCCCGCAGTCGGAGCGGCAATATACGCAATGAAACAGAAAAACGCGCTTACAGATGAGGTTCTTTCCAATATACAATCAGCATACAGGGAGTGGAATTTATGAAAAACGCATTCGAAGCCTACTACGACAGTCTTCTGGGAATCCTTGACAAAGCCTTCCATTCGCAGGCGGAAGCACTGGAAAAGGCTGCAACCGTCATTTCCGAGACGCTTTCGGACGGCGGCATGGTATACACCTTCGGAACGGGACACGCACACATGCTGGGTCTTGAAATCTTCTACCGCGCAGGCGGCCCCGTAAAGGTATATCCGATACTCGATGAAAAGCTGATGCTGCACATTTCCGCCTCCGAATCCACCGGTTGGGAGCGCACGGAGGGCTTCGGGCCTGAGCTTCTTTCAAAGTATCCCATCAAAAAGGGCGACGCACTTTTGCTGTTCTCCAATTCCGGCAGAAACGCAGTTCCCGTTCAAATGGCGCTTAAAGCGAAGGAAATGGGCGTAACCACCATCGCGATCACCAATATCAATCATTCCTCTTCGTCCTCCTCCAGAAACTCCACCGGCCTTCGCCTGTTTGAAGCCGTCGACATCGTAATCGACAATGCCGGTGTAAAGGGCGACGCATGCATTGATACGCCCTCCGGGCGCAAAATCGGCCCCACTTCGACGGCGGTCGGCGCGGCAATTCTTCAGGCGCTTTGCTGCCGCGCAGAAGAGATTGCCCGTGAAAACGGTAAAACCATCGAATTCTATGCATCCAGCAACATTGACGGCGGAGACGAAATCAATCAGAAATATATTGATGATAACAAAGGCGTAATAAAATGCCTGTAATCGGGAGGAAAACAGATGAAAATCGGCTTTGGCTCTTATAAGCTTACACCGCCTCTTGGCATTGAGCTTACAGGTTACGGCTATTATCTCGAGAGAAAAGCGCTCTCGGTCAGAGACGATCTCTACGCCCGCGCAGTTTCGATTGAAGACGGCGATAATAAGCTGCTGATTGCAAGCCTCGATGTGCTGGGCATTAACAAGGATATCGTTTCAGACGTTGTTTTGGAAATGGAAAAGTACGGATATTCGCGCAGCAACATGATTTTCGTATCCGTTCATACCCACACAGGCCCCAGCCTCATCTATCACGAAGGCTGCGGAGAAGTGGATGACCGCTATGTTTCCGCCTTTTCCGAAAAGCTGATCAATGCCTGTAAAAACGCCGTTAGCGACGCATCGACAGTAACCTCCATGAAATCTACCGTTCACCCGCTTTCCGAGCCTGTAGCATATAACAGAACGCTTGAAAACGGACCTGTAGATCCGTATGTGCGCGGTTTATGGATTGAGCGCGAAGAGAAGCAGCCCATCGCCATCGTGTCCTATGCCTGTCACGGCGTAAGTCTTTCCCGTGCAACCTCCATATCCGCTGACTTTTCCGCAGAAATCCATACGGCGCTTTCAAAGCTTGGCGCGTGCTCTATATACTTAAACGGCGTATGCGGCGATATCGATCCCCTGCCCCCCAAGGACGGAGATACGAATGAAGATAATCTGATCTTCATCGCAAAGACCATCGTATCCGCTTACCTTAAAAATCTTACGCCCTGTGAGGCAAGCGTTTATTCCGGAAGACTTAAAGAAACGCTCACCCTCCTCCCTCTTACCAAGGAAGACGTGAAAAAAACTGCCGCCAGAGCTGCCGGCAAATACGCATCGGAAGCTGAACCCGCCGCTCAGGTCGCCCGTATCTGGGAGAAGGAAATGCTTTCAAAGGACGAAATCCCGACAAAAGAGGATATCACGGTGGGCTACGGCGCAATCGGCGACATGGGCATCGTCGCCCTCCCCTTTGAAGCCTTCACAAAGACAGGTCTTCTGATTCGGGAAGCACTCAACACCGAAAAGGTAATGGTTCTCGGCTGCGCCGAGCAGCTTTTGGGATATCTTCCCGTGAAAGAAGATATCGAGCAGGAAGCCTACGCGGCGCTTGAAAGCGCATTCCTTTATAAACGCGTCCCCCCGGCCGCAGGCGAAGCCGAGAGGCTCGGCATGGCAATCGGCGAGAAGCTTAAAGAGATTTTGTAATCCGCGAATACGTTCCTAAATAAAGAGCGAAAGCAGGAAATTTTCTTTCCGCTTTCGCTCTTTTTGTTTGTCAGAACTTACGCTCTTTTCATGCGATTATTCGCCGAACAGCTCGTTCATTTCGTTTACGGCGGGTTCTACGATGTAGGCGTACTCATCGATGATCGCCTTCCAGTTCTCTTCCAGATCGCCTTCGGCAACTACGAGGTTTGCCAGGATGGACTTGTAGTTGATTTCAGTCATCAGATTCTGCGCATCGGAGGAGAAGCCATAGCTGTCTGTATCGATCGGCAGGATGCTGTCTTCATTTACAAGCTCGTCCTTTACTTTATAAACCTTCTTGGAATACTTCTCGCCCAGCCACGAGAATTCGGATACGTTGTTCGCATCGGCTACAAAGTCGTCGCCGCAGATTGACATGAGGTGATACAGCGGCCAGCTGGTTACCCATTCTGCGCCGTTGATCTTCTCAACCTTGCCGTCTGCGCCGTACTGCCAATCAACGCCTTCGAAACCAACGTTCATGAACAGCTGCACATCGCGGTTTACAGTGAACTCGCAGATATCCATATAGCGCTCAAAGACGGCGGGATCGATATCGGCGGAGAAGTATGCAGTGCCCCAGAAATTGCTGGACTGATTTCCGTGATAATATCCGTCATCGCCTACAACTGCCGCAACCCATACGCATTCTTCGGGATTGAGGCCCTGGGCTTCCATATCCTCCCAAACATCGCCCACCCAGCCCTGGTTGGTGGCATTGCAGAAGCCGCCGGAAATTCCGGATACCTGATAGGCATTCTTGCTGTCGTCACTGTTCAGGGTGTAGAATTCCTTTCCGATCAGTCCTTCGTCATAAGCCTGTTTCCAGAGCTTGAGGCCTTCCAGCGTGCGCTCGTCGGCAAAGCCCCACTTGTAAACGCCGTCCTCTTTGTAGATCATGTCGAACTGCGGGTAGGAGGCGTCGATGAAGGTATCGCGGGCATTAGAGGTATACAGGGACAGAGGAACCAGCAGCTCGCCGATCTGACCGGGATCATTTTCCTTGATCAGGCGGGCATACTCCAGAAGTTCGGAAGGCGTATACACATCCTTAAGCTCGAAGCCGACGGCTTCCGCCCAGTCCTTTCTCAGGAACACGCCGAAATGTCCGGTGCCCTTCTCAGAAGGATTGTTGAAGAAGAAGGTGGGACGGAAAAGCGCGTAAGTGTTTCCGTCGGTGCGCACTCTGAGAATTTCAGCGATTGGCGTTGCATCCTGAAGCGCAGCAAGACTCGGCCAGCGCTCGCGCCAGTCATCCGGGAACTGATAGAAATAGCCCTGATTGATGTATTCAGCGATCTCGTTGAAATAGAAGTTATCCCAGCGAAGAACATCAGGCATTGAGTTGGAGTTGATCATGGTGCGACCTTATCATCGATTCCGTCGCTCGGCAGCGCTTCGATATCCCAATCGAAGTTGAAGTGATCGCGGAACCAAAGGGTAAGAAGGTCGGCGGTGTTGTAATCCGCACCGGACTTGATGTTGGGGAGTGCAATTTCGATGGTTACCTTTTCATCAAAGGTCTTGCCGGATACATCCAGCTTGTCAACCTTCTCAAAAAGCGCTTCGCGCTCTTCGCCGGTAATCTCAAGGTGGGTTTTGTCTTCCACAGCCATAGCGCCGGTAAAGCACATAGACAGTGCAAGCAGAACGAGCAGGATAGTCTTGATGGTTTTCATTTGGAGGCCTCCTTGTTTATTATTTGTCATTCGAATATCATCGAATGGACAATTCACATTTAGCCCTTTACGGCACCGAGGGTAACACCCTTGACGAAATACTTCTGAAGAAACGGGAATACGCACATGATCGGCAGCATTGTAAGTACAACCGCAGCCATCTTTATGCCCATGGAAAAGGTCGGCATGCTTCGGTACATGGAATCCGTCATCATAACATCATCCAGAATCTGCGCGTTGGCAATGATCTGCTTAAGCTCCAGCTGCAGAGGATACAATGAAGCCTTGTTCAAATACAGCATCGAGCCATACCACTCGTTCCATTTGTCGACCATGTAGAAAAGTCCGACTGTGGCAAGAATCGGCTTTGAAAGCGGAAGCACAATTCGAAACATAATCGTCATTTCGTTTGCGCCGTCAATTCTGGCAGAGTCAAAAAGCGAGTTCGGAAGCGTGTGTATGTAATTCATAACGAGAATCACGTAAAACGTTCCGATGCCGTTTGACAGAACAACCGACCAGCGGTTATTGATGAGTCCCAGCTCCTTGATGTTCAAAAATGCAGGAACCGTTCCTCCGCCAAAGACCATAGTGATCATGATAAATACAAACAGTATCTTCTTTCCCGGGAAATAACGCTTGCTGAGCGCATATGCCAGCGTGCATGTCAGGTACATACTGATCGGCATACCCAGCGCAAGGTGAATCAGCGTATTTTTATACCCGCTCACTATGTTTCCCTGCTTGATCAGCGTGTCATAGGAATCAAACACAATCTCCTTCGGAATCAGGGTAAACGGGTTTTTCAGATACTCATGTTCGGACATAAACGAAACGACAATGGAGGTGTAAAAGGGAAACACGATCGTAATGGCAAACAGCGTAAGAATGAGAAACAGCAGTAAATCCATCACGGTAAAGCGCTGATTATGAACCTTCTTCACTTTTCTTTTCCTAATGACCATTGTTCACATCTCCAATCAGACCGCCGCCGCCCAAACGTCTCGATACCGTATTGGCAGTTATCATAAGAATCGCATTGATCACAGAGCAGAACATACTGACTGCCGTGGAAAAACCATAATCTGGCGTTCGTTCAAAGGTTATACGGTAAATGTACAGCGCCAGCGTTTCCGCCTCCTGCGCAACGATATCATTCTGAAGATTGTAAATCTGATCAAAGTGTCCGCTCATCATGCCGCCGATTTCAAGTATAAACATGATGGACACAGTGCCCATAAGGCTGGGCAGCGTGATGAATCTGAGCCTCTGCCAACGATTTGCGCCGTCGATCTCCGCCGCTTCATATTGGCTCTGGTCGATGCCGCTGATGGTGGCAAGATAAATAATTGAACTCCAGCCCGCGCTTTTCCATATCCTTGTTAAGTATATAAGCGGTCTGAACAGCTGTTTTTCACCGAGTATTGAAACCTGATTCATGTTGAGAGCGGCTAAAAATCCGTTCAGCGCCCCATCGGTTGAGAGCAGGTTTTTAATGATACTTGCAATTATGATCCAAGAAAGAAAATTGGGAAACGTGAATATGGTTTGAAGCGCCTTTTTATACTTGTTCAAGCGCAATTCATTCAGCATCAGCGCAAGTACAATCGGCGCAGGAAAGCAGATTGCCAGCATAACGATATTCATATATATCGTCATCCAGAATGCATTGAAAAACAACGGCGACGCAAACACGGCTTCAAAATTCTTAAAGCCGATCCATTCGCTGCCCCATATGCCGATTCTGCCCATATAGTTTTTGAACGCCAGCGACAGGCCGCCCATCGGGAAATAGCACAGCACGATGTACCACACGATCGCGGGCACTATAAGCAGATAAATCTCCTTATTTTTCCACATTTCAATGAACAGCCGTTTCGCGCAGTCAGGTCTGTCCGTGTATCTGTGTTGTTTCTGCATTCGTTCACCTTCCAGCAGCTTCTTTTCACAGCATGATTTATGCATAAATTATACCATTAACTTTTGTAGTAAATAAATGGATGATATTTCTAATGAAATGTGATAATCTTTCGATTTTTGCAAAACACTTGAATATTGCAAGTTTTCATCATATGTGTATAATAGAATTAAGGGGGTGAAAAGATGTATACGCTGATGCTTGTGGACGATGAAATCTGGACGCTTCGCGATATGGAAATGCTGCTTAGGGATGTTCCCGGCTTTCATCTTTCCGCATCCTTCACAAACCCTCTGGAGGCAATTGAAGCTATCAGGCGGGAAAAGCCAAACGTAGTGCTCACCGACCTTAAAATGGAAGAAATGAGCGGTCAGTCGCTGATGAACGCCGTTCATGAATTAAGCCCCGATACGCGCTTGATCATATGCAGCGCGTACCGCGATTTCGACGCAGCAAGAGACGCCATCAAGCTGAATGTTGCAGACTATCTTTTAAAGCCCATCGTCCGTGAAGATTTTCTTAGAGCCTTTGAAAATGTACGCCGTTCGCTTGCTGTAAGCGCTCCTCCTCTGCCGGTCTATTCCAAAATGCGCATATCGTTTTCGGAAACCGATATCAATGAAGCGCCTCCGTTTGCATTTGACTCCGAAAGGCTTGATCAACATTTCTGCCTTCTTCGTTATGAGAATTCCGCTTCCATGGAAGAATGGATTCATTGCACAAAAAATATCGGCTTCAGCCGGGAATTCACCCGGGAAGCCGATATAGAAATCGCGTGCAAGGAAGCGCTTGCCGCCTATTGCGCAGATTTTGTATACACTGCGCACGAAACCATCGGAAGGCTTCAGTCCTATATTGCAGTGAATTACTCAAAAAAGCTGACGCTCGGCATGCTGGCGGACACCTTCAATTTCTCATCCGCATATCTGTGCGATATGTTCACCAAAAAATGCGGAACACAGCTTTTTTCGTTCATTAAGCAGGTTCGCCATGAAATGGCATGCTTTTTTCTGAGAACAACTGCTTATACCGTTCGTGAAATCGCGCAGAAAGTAGGATATGAAGATACCAGTCACTTCTGCCGGGAATTCAAAACCATAAAGGGGCTGACGCCCAATCAGTTCAGAATGTCCTCCGCGAGAAATATCAGGAATTCTCACTGACCGTCCTCGGTATGCAGACGGAAATCCGGGTATAATGCCCGTCCTTGGATCGTATGCTCAGCTGTTCCTTTCCGTAAATCAGCACAAGCCTTCTGTATACGTTGTTCAGGCTGATATGCTTTTCCGGATAATCGCTTGAGCGCATATTAGAGAGCACTTCGCCGAGCTTCTCTTCATTCATACCCATGCCGTTGTCCGTCACATGAATAGAAACGCTTCCGTCTTCTTCATTCTTCTTTACCTGAAGCATGATGGTAGGCGGTGCTTTTTTTCTGTTCCCGATAAACGCATGCGTAACCGCGTTTTCCGCGAGCGGCTGCAAAAGGAGACTGGGAACCTCTATGTCCTCTGTTTCATCATCCACCATCTTGACAAAGCGGTATTTTCCCGGAAAACGAGTGTTGATAATATCCATGTAATTGTTCAGATGCTCAACCTCATCCTTCAGCTTTACCATCATCGGCGAATTCAAGGAGTACCTGAAGCAGGTCGAAAGGTTGGTAATCAGGTTCGAAACCGATTCAATATGGTAATAGCGCACCATTCCGCTCAGGCACTCCAGCGTATTGAAAAGAAAATGCGGATTGATCTGATTGCGGAACGCCTGTATCTCCATTCGGTTTTTCTGAATCTGCAATTGATAGTGCTGATCGATCATCTTTTTTTCCTGAATAATATTGCTGTTCAGGCGCATTGTCATGCCGTTGAACGTATCCGTAAGCGCCTTGAGCTCGACCGCCCTGGGGCTTGACAGCATTTCGCCGTATCCCTTCAATTGCTCAACTTCCCTTGAAAGCTGCCTGATCGGAAGAAATATAGCGTTCAGGATCGCTATGACGGACAATGACAAGAGAACAGCGCTTAGCAATATAAAAGCAACCGCCAGCTTTTCAAACACGCCGTGATGCTGAATGAGGGAGCTCTGCGCAACGAGATATGCAAATTCCATTTGGGGCTCCTGCATCACAGTCGACCTTCTAACAAAATAGGTTTCCCCGTTCATTTCAATCACGTCATCCTCAAGCGTTCGCACCCTTTCCACCGCTTCCCGATCCATATCGCCCGTCAGAAACACGGTTTTTCCATTCATGAGAAGAAAAGCAATATGCGATTGGGAATCCTCGGTAATGTTCAAAAGCTTTGATGGGTCGTATATAACGCCGCCGAGCATGTTAATCCCCGAAAACATGCTTCCCCCATGAATTGGAGATCCCAAATAGAAATACATACCGTACAGCTTGTTGGGCGTCTCGTGATCCATCATTCGAAGGTCCGTAAAATATCCCTCGTTTTTGTTGAGTATCTCCGCAAGCTTTAGCTTGTTTTTTGCTTCCTCAAACATATATAAGTATCCGTCCGCCATATGCACGCTGGAATGATTGCCTAAGGAAGCATACGCGCTCACTACAGAATCTTTATTGGTGCTTACTGCGCGCAGATAATTCTGGAAATGCGCATAGGTCTGTACCTTTTCATTCGCATTTTGTTCTATAAGATATTGCTGTAACAGAGGTGAATAGGAGAGCTCTTTTGTAAGCGTCTTAATGTCATCGAGATTTTCCTCTAATTCCTTCTGTCTGACATCAGCAATACTCGAAAAGGTTGTCTCGGCGAGCATTCTTACATTCTTGTTGTAGATGTTGATGTACAAAAACACCACCGATATCAAAAACAAAAGCGGTATCAGATAAAACATCAATATCCGTCGGTTGAGCGAATATGTTTTATGGCTATCCTTCTTCATTTTACCGTCTCCCCGCATATGGAATCATATAAAGTATAGCACCGGCTGATATGTCTTTCAATATGAGGAAATTTGGCAATTGAAATAATCCCGTCATTTTAAGCGCGATATATTATAAGAACGCGCGCGGCAAAGTTTTCACTTCTGCCGCGCCCCCTTCTCAGCATCCATATTCATCATACCAAAGCGATCTTTACTTCGTTTAATTACGCACCACCCATTTTTGTCCGATCCGGTATGCAGTTCTCTTAGCCGCCACATTTCTGCAAAGCTCCGGCGATTTACATTGTAGGCGCTATCCGAATCTTAAAATTCAGCGGCTGAAATGAAAATCAACCGGCTTCTGTCAGCCGGTTGATTTTCTTTGAATTGCCAGATTATTATCTATTCTTCGCTTGTTTCTTCGATGGCTTCTTCCGCTTCCTTTTTGGCTTTTTCTGCCTTTTCATTTTCCTCTTTGCGGATAACTTCGCTCAGTCTTCCGAAGCGTCGGGTAAAGTTCTCGATTTCGCCGAGCGCTTCTTCCGTAAGCTGACCGGGCGCCAGACGCCAGCACCAATTGCCGCCGAGGGTGGAAGGATGATTCATGCGGGCGGAATTGTCAAGGCCCAGATAGTCCTGCATGGGAATGATGACATACTTGGCGTTTGAGCGCATAACCAGCGCAATCAGCGGGCGATACAGCTTCTTCTTGGCGGTACGGTCGTCGACCAGATAATCCCGTACGAGCTTCTGCTCTTCAGCAGTGATCGAATCGAACCAGCCGACCAGCGTTTCGTTGTCATGCGTGCCGGTGTACGCCACACAGTTTTCAGGGTAGTTGTGCGGAAGGTAATCGTTTGCCGAACCCGTATCGCGCGCGTCGAAAGCAAACTCCAGCACCTTCATATTCGGGAAGCCCGATTCCTCTACCATCTTGCGCACGGTGTCGGTCATGTAGCCCAGATCCTCTGCAATTACCTCATTCTCCCCAAGCTTCTCCTGCACTGTACGGAAAAGATCCATACCCGGCCCCTTTTCCCATTCGCCGTTTACTGCCGTTTCCTCGCCGTAGGGAATTGCATAGTACTCATCGAAGCCGCGGAAATGATCGATTCTGGTTACATCGTACAGCTTAAAGCAGTACCACAGGCGCGTAACCCACCACTGGTAGCCGGTTTCCTTATGGTAATCCCATCTGTACAGCGGATTTCCCCACAATTGACCGGTAGCGGAGAAACCATCCGGCGGGCAGCCCGCAACTGCGATGGGCAGGTTTTCTTCATCGAGCCGGAAGAGCGCAGGATTGGCCCAGGTATCGGCGCTGTCCATCGATACATAAATCGGGATATCGCCGACAATTTTTACGCCGTTTTCGTTTGCAAACGCCTTCAGCTGAACATACTGTTCAAAGAACTTGAACTGCATGTACATCTGGAATTCGATATCAAAATACAGTTCTCTTCTGTAATAATCCAGCGCATTTCCCCAGCGAAGGCGGATATCCTCCGGCCACTCGCTCCAGCTTACGCCGCCGAAGAAATTCTTGAGCGCCATAAACAAAGCGTAGTCATACAGCCACCAGTGATTTTCTGAGATAAACGCCTGATAGGCCGGGTTCTTGCTGATATCGCTGCGCTCATACGCTTTTCTAAGAAGCGGATAACGGTTATAGTACAGCTTCTCATAGTCAATATAAGAGGTATGATCGCCCCACTCATAGGCTTCGCATTCCTCTTCCGTCAATACGCCCTCTTCGATCAGCGCTTCCAGACTGATGAAATACGGGTTTCCGGCAAAGGTGGAGAAGGACTGATACGGAGAATCGCCATAGGACGTAGGATGAATGGGCAGAATCTGCCAGAAGGTCTGACCGGCTTTGCGCATATTCAGCACAAAGTCATACGCCTCTTTGGAGAAGCATCCGATTCCGTATTTAGAAGGCAAACTTGAAATCGGCAGAAGTACGCCGGCATATTTATTATTCATGTTTCCTCTTTCCCTGGCGCTGTATGCGCCGGAGTCGTTTCAGATATTTTCCGTAATATATGTAACATATTTCGATGATTGGTTCAACTGTGATCATGTAAAAAACCCGGCGAGACAGCAAAAGCATGTGCTGAAGCGAACATAAAAACAACGGCCCGACGGGCGATGTTGGGGACGCAGAATAGCGCACGCCCTTATAACGGGCGTGTTCTAAGCAGAATTCTTTTGCATAATCTATCTTCAAGTAATCGCAGGCTGTTATTCGATGGTCAGAATGTCCGCAAAGCCGGTAACTTCGAATACTTCCATGATCATTTCGTTTACGTTGAGAAGCTTCATTTCGCCCTGCTTATTCATTCTCTTCTGAAGCGCGAGCAGCACGCGAAGACCTGCGGAAGACAGGTAGGACAGCTTTGCCATATCGATAATCAGAACCTTGACAGAATCCATCACATCCGCAAGCTGCGTTTCCATTTAGGGAGCGGAAGTGGTATCCAATCTGCCCTCCAGAGATACATTCAGAGTGGCATCTACGAGATTCTTGTTAACTATCATTTTAAAACCTCTCCTCATCTTTTTATTCCACAAAGTGTACATTTGTCCGTATTTCATCAATCGGCAAAAGAAAACTTCATTGTATTTATCTTCTATTTGTACCACATTTCGAGTCACATTTCAATAGTTCCATAGAAATTGCATAGTTTTGTAGTGAATGCGTAATATGCACTCACCCGTGCGCATGTACTTTACAAACTGCGTATAAATAACGATTCAATTGCAGAAAGAAAAGCACAACAGCGGCACGTGCCTGAAGGCATGCGCCGCTGCTTTGTGTACTTAATGATGCTAATGCATAATCTGCTTCTCAAAATAGCAGCACGCGCCTTCAAAATCGTAAACCATAATTCCGTCCTCAAGCATCATAAACTGCAAGCCGATTTCGTCAGGAGCATTGATGTCAATAAGATTCAGCACCGTATACGCCGGTTCATCGCCGTTTGCTTCCACTTCGATGATCTCTCCGATTACACTGTACGTTTTGTCATTCCTATACTCCGAAGCGGTTATCTCGCCCTTTCCATCCTTGAAAACGATCTTCATACTCGATCCGATATCCGCCATAGTAAACTGCATGCCTTCCATTTCAAACAGGAACGCATTCCATTCGCCGTCAAACTCCTCCATGGCGACGTTTGCGCGCGCAGCCGCGGGCGTATACGCATACGATACAGCTTCTTTTTCATTGCTGAATACGAGTTCTCCGCCCATTTCTTCATCGTTTATGCGCAAATATCCATCGGCCAAAACACCGGTAACCGAGAAACTTGCCGCATCGGTAATCGTAATCTCATCGCCCTGCTTCGTCCAAGTGCAGGGCTCGCTGGTTTCGGAACCGACAATGCTTCCCCAAAGCGTTCCCGTTCCGTCAGGATACAGCGTATAGCTCATTTCCAGGCCCATTTCCGCGGTAGGAAACTCCATTCCGCCGGTTACAACCTTAATCAAGTACCATACGGTTTCGCCTTCGCCCATAGCGCCGAAGGTAAGCATCGAAAGCGCCAGCATGAGCGCAAGTACACATGAAAGAAATCTCTTCATGTTCTTATCCCCTTATCTATTATACGATATCTTCGTCGTCAAACCGATCGCCGCATTCCGGGCAGAATCTCGGCGGGTTTTTCGGATCCGCCGGCTGCCAGCCGCATTTATCGCAGCGGTACAAAGGTGCGTCCGCCGGCTTTCTGCTTCCGCATTCCGCGCAGAATTTTCCCTTGTTTACCGCGCCGCATGCGCACGTCCATCCATCCTCCTGAGGCTTCTTCGCGCCGCATTCCGGGCAGAACTTGCCGCTTGCCATAGCGCCGCATACGCATTTCCAGCTGCCCATCGCCTGCGGCTGCGGCTTCTTGCTTCCGCATTCGGGGCAGAATTTTCCGTTTGCAACGGCGCCGCATGCGCATTTCCAGCTGTCGCCCGAGGCGGCCGCCTGAGGCGCGCTCTGCTGGTTCATTCCCATTCTGAAAAGATCTCCCGCGTTTACGCCGCCCGCCTGCTGCGCCATGTTCATGCCCATAAAGCCGGTAAACGCACCTGCGGAATTCTTCGCAGCGTCCTGCATCGCCTGGCTCTGTGAACCGACCATATGCGCAGCCGCCATATTGGCATTGCGGAACACTGCGTTTCTCTGAAGCTCTTTGATCATGTCTTCGTCCTCTTCCGAGGCTTTCACGGAACTGACCGCAAGAGATACGATCTCAATGCCCCTCAGTTCCGCCCATTTAGAGGAAAGCACATCATTCAAAGCGTCCGCGAGCTCCATCGTATGTCCGGGAATGCTGCTGTAGCGAACGCCGAGCTCGGAAATCCTGGCAAACGCAGGCTGAAGCGCCGTAAGAAGCTCGCTCTTTAATTGGCTGTCCAGTTGATCGCGCGTGAAGTCTCCTTCCATATTTCCGCACACATTGGTGTAAAACAGCATCGGATTGATGACGCGATAGCTGTATTCGCCGAAGCAGCGCAGGGAAATATCCACATCCAGACCGATATTCCGGTCCACCACTCTGAACGGAACCGGGCTGGGCGTTCCGTATTTATTTCCAACGATCTCGCGGGTATTGAAGTAGTACACCCTCTGATCCTTGCCCGCCTGTCCGCCGAAGGAAAAGCGTTCAAAAGTGGTTTTCAAAACCTGTTTAATCTTTTCGCCGCTGAATTGACCGTAAAACAAACTGGGCTCCGCGTTCCGGTCAAAAAGGAATTCACCCGGCTCCGCCGAGAATTCCACGATGCATCCGCCATCTACTACCATCACGCACTGTCCGTCGGCAACCGCAATCACAGAACCATCGGAAATCACGTTGTCGTCTTCCCTTTTGCTCCCGCCAAAGCGTCCCTTGGTGCGCTTCATCGCGCGCGTTGCAAGCACATTATCTTCCAGCGCGTCCGCATAAAAGTATTCCTTCCACTGGCTGGCAAACGTTCCGCCGAGTGCATTCAAGCCCGCTCGAATCAAGCCCATATTTCATCATCCTTTTCTTAAATCATTCTCTTACTATCCTATTTTATTTCACCGGTAAGCAGATCAAACGCAATCCAAGCGTTTATGCTGTCATAGCGAACAAACAGCATATCCTCCGTAAGCGCCATATCATACGGCCAGTACACTTCCGTATCCTCCACCGCCGAGCGCCAGCGGATCGATCCGTCTGCGGAAATGCACACAGGATCCGGACCGTAAAAACCGGTGATATACATATTTCCCCATTCATCCGAAATTGCAGAAATACTGCCGCCAAGATTGATATCGGTGCTCGGCAGTTCCCAAACCGTAATGCCGGAATACGCGTCCACCATGGTAAGGCCAATTTCGGCGTTATAGATTCCGACCATCGGCATCATATCGGTGCCCGCCATAAAGGCATGCACGTTAGAAAGTTCTGTAAGCGCATAGGAAACGGTTTCTATTCCCCAGCGGCATACGCCATCTGCCTCAAAGCAGGCAGTTCTCAGTATCTCCGCCCGGTCATGAATCCTTTCGGCAACGATCATCACATCTCCGATGGTTTTTGAAAACACGAGCGTACCGTTCATGCCGAAGTCTTCGCTGTCAGGCCATATACGGAAATACTCGGGTTCCTGAATTAAATCGCCGGTCGCATTTACCGGTACAAGATATTGACTGAGTATGTAACCGCCTTTGCCGTTATACTCCGCATAATACCATTCTTCATCAAAGCGCATGCAGTTGGTAATCGTATCTCCCAGCATCACTTTTTCGATCCGTTTGGATTTCGTGTCCGGCTCTTCGCGAAGCGATACCCATTCCTCGCAGTTCACTACAGCCATTTCATCGAAATACTCCGCTGAAGATGCAAAAGCAAACAGAAAAGCAAACACCAAACAGAGTGCAATCATCCGCTTCATATCGGTTCCTCCCTGTTTCCGCCTCAGTTATTCTTCTCTTCAATCTTTCTGCGGCGCACGGTTTCATGCGTAAAGAAATCCGCGCGTGCATCCAGTCGGAACGTGTCCTCCAGCTCATACTGCCCTGCGCCTGACTGAAAATGCGCCGTCTTCATCTGGGAAAAGAGTATCATAATCACGATACCGGCGATAATCAGCGCTGCGATCAATATACCGAAAAAGAATCCGTTCGGTATGCCGAGAATCGTGGGCGAGCCTGATCCTTCTGCAAGTGCGCTTGCATTCATGAAAGCCGCCGCCAGAAACAAACTTATCGCCTTCTTCATCAAATCACCCCCGCCATCTTCAATCCAAACACAATCGCGTATAAAACCGCAAACGACGCGCCAAATACCCCGAAGAACCACCCGGCTGCCTTCCCCTTCGCAGCGGGTACATCGCAGGTAAGCTTACCCGTCTGCCCGTTTACAGCGAAGGTGTATACTTTCTTTTCGCCCTTTACTTCTTTTTCCGTAGTGATCAGCCATACCGGCATCAGTACAGGCTTCGCCTTTCCGTTGTCGGAATAGAATCGCTTGCTCCTTGTAATTACGCTCGTATACCCGTGAACGGTTGAGCGCAGCTTTGATTCCATGCTGTTTTCCACGCGCCGAACCGCCCTCGCCTCACACTCAGCTGCATTCGCATCCGCGTGATCCGCCAGCGCTCCCGAAAGCACTGCGGGCTGAAACGGTACCGCCTTTGTAAGATCGTAGGGCTCCAGCGATTCGCTGATCCTGTTGTCAAGCTTCACGCTGCCGTCTACCGGAATGTTCTCAAACGCCATGCCGCCGGCGCGGTGTACGCGGTAATGCCTGATTCTGGTGACCTCATAATTGCCCTCACGCGTCCTGAATACCTTTTCGGCGTTGAATACGATATCCGCGTATGCATCGCAGTCAAACAGCCAATACGGCACATACAGCTTCTTGATTTCCGATATCCGGTTGCGCGTTTTCAGGAATATGTTCGGCATCAGCTTTTTGCCCTTGAAGTACTCCTCAAAAAGCTTTACCGCTTCTTCCTTTTTCACCGTAAACGGAACCACCAGTTCGGGCTTTATGCTTCCTTCAATCTTATCATTCAGCACGATGGGGCTTGAGCAATACGGGCACTCCGTTGCTGTAGTCGTCTCCTCGGTCAGAAGCTCTGCGCCGCAGGATGCGCATACATATGTACTGATTTCTCCTGCAGCGAACGTATCCGCCTGCGTCTGAAACTCAATTTTCGTCTCGCTTCCGCCGTTTAACGCGTCGATATCATCCGCATGATATTCATTCCCGCAGGCTGCGCACATCAGCTTCCCGGATTCACCGTCAAAGCTCAAAGGCGCGCCGCATCCCGGACACTTATACGTAGTAACCGCCATTGGCCTCATCCTCCCAATATATATTCCATGAACGAAAGCGCCCGGCTTTCATTCATTTGTTCATTTGTTCACAATACCCTATCATAATACCGCAAAATCGAAGGATTGTCTATCATAAATTTACATGATTCCGGAAAAAACGTTCTAATATGCCAAGCGGCGGGCATTTTACTGTCCGCCGCCGGTTCCAACTCATTTATTCAAATGAGCTCATTTAAGAACTACCACACCTTCAGCCGGTTATTCAGGTCTGCCGTAAGATCCTTTGCATTGTCGTTGATTACGAATTTAACGGCGAGGAATTGTTCTTCTGCCAAATCAATCGTATCTCCCGCTACATACAGCCTGATTGTGTATTCTTCGCCCGGGTTCAGATTGATCGTGCTGAGATCGAGTTTTACCACAAAGCCTTCATTCATCAGTTCATCTGTGCGTAAACCTCTGATCTCATAGTCGCTGTTTTTGCGGTTATACCCCTCCGTCAGCATGTCAGGCAGGAGATCTGTTTTACTGCAAACCACCCTGTTGGAAGAATTCACAATATCATATTGCACGACCGAGCTCTTCAGTGTTCCCGCATGCAGTCTCCAACCGGTCACAATCAGCTGATTCTTTCGGAATTCTCTTGAAAGAGGCTCGTCCAATCCGATTGCGAAATCGTATTTTTTCTGAGTGATAGGCGCAGTTACCACCAAATCGGCAAGAGAATAAGAATTTTTCTTGACTGTAATGCTTCCTAAATCCTTCATCTCTTCCATTACATTATTCAGCAATTCTGCCTCTAACACGAGCGAATAATTGCCTTCACTCCATCCATCATCAATCGTTATTTCGGAATACCTCCAAACCGAATCAATTGTGTCAGCTAAAACAATATTGTCTTTTCTCACCTGAGCGGCATACTTTTCGAACTCATCCGCATTCAGTTTTTCCTTCTTGTACCCGGAGGAGCGCATGCTGTGCCTGGCTCCTTCTTTATCTACTCTATAGAACGTAACGTATTCGCCGCCCGTCTCCGCATCTGTAAGCAGGTAGATTTCTACAGGTACAGTATCTCCGATACTTACTTCACCCAAATCCGTCTTCCGGCTGAATGCATACGCTTCTTTCTTGATCGAAGTATGCGAATAACTCAAATCAAGAATTGCATCGTTATTCCCGCCGTCTCTGACGGCAATCGTTAATTTGCTGCCGTCTTTCAGACCCAGCTTGTTGATTCCGCCAAACACTACTGATTTCTGTCCCTCGTTCGCCGACATACTTGCTTTCTCTTCGCCGTCAACATACAAGTACGCTGAAAATCCGTATTGCTCATTACTGGCCGTTACAGTGATTTCGGTAGTATCCTTGGTGATCATGTTCTCAGAGACGAGTATCTCCGGTATCTTCGAATCGCGTTTAATCCTGATCTCCTGCATACTATCCACGATTACCGCACCGGTATAGCCTTTTCCCTCTGCGTACTGGATTTTTACTGCATTCTCTCCTTCATCCAGAAGCTCCGTTAAGTCGTAAACACACTCGCCATTTGCATCCAAAACAGCTTCATAACTCTCATCATTTACAGAGATTTTCAGATGGAATCCTGGTTCTCCCTCCAGCTCCAGATGCATATTGTTATCGCTTCCAATGATTCTGCCTTCAAAATCACTCCTGTTCCGGATGTCGGTATTCTTTACTTCGATATACTTTAATGATTTCCAAGATCTGTTCTGCGCGCCGTCCACTGCAATTACCTTGATCGTACTGTCCTCTTTCAAAGCCTCTCTTTTGGTTTTCAAAGTAGCTTTTGAATCGCCCGATGCTACGGTCAATCTATCGACAATTTCTCCATTGATCTCCAGCTGAACCTCGCAATCCTCTCTGGGCTTTAAAAGACTGACTTCAATTTCGGAAGTTCCTCTCATAATCATATCGGAATCAAGCGTAAACTCCGGCGAAACCGTATCGAGTTTCAGATATACGGTCTTTGTCGGGCGCTCATTCTCATCGGCATCAATACCATCCACCTTTGAGTAGGTTATCTGAATTTCATTTTCCCCTTCCTTCAGCCAATTAAAGCGAATCGGCCATTGAAACGCACCTGTATTGTCGACATGTACAATTTCCGAATTGCCGCTGCAGGAGAACAGCAATTCTACATTCTTATCAGCCGTTCCTTTAATGGATACTTTTTCCGTACCGTTAAAGGCTGCCGACAAATCTGCAAGGTTGTCAATGTGCATGCCGGAAAGCTTGCGTCTAAACTGAATCGGCTGCGACTCGGCGCTGTTTTCGGTACTGTCCTTCGCCGCAACAATGATACTGCTGTTGTTATTGAGCGCAAGCGAATCTATACCGGAAATCGCAAATACAGACTGATCGCCGTTTTCTTTGGTCTTATAACCTTCCAGCTTTTTACCGTCAGCCTCCAGAACAACCGATACATTCGGATCGGAATCCTCTACATTTACGGTAATCTCGTCGGTATCCTGATCAATCTGCTGTGTGCTTACAGAAATCTCGGGCGCTATTGAATCGCGAATGACAACAAATTCCGCTTCCTTCTTCTCGGTGTTATACGGCGCTTCTCTATAGGCAACTTTGATCTTGTTCTCTTCTTCCTGTTTTAAATTAATTGTATACAGATCAAAGATAAATTCACCGTTTTCTCCGATTCTGTCGGATAATATCACAGTATCATTCACAAATATCTCAAGATACTGATTTGGCTCCGCTTTCACCGTGATTCTCTTAGTGTTATAAGGCTGGTTATATGAGAATCTGTAATTCCTTAAGCCTTCAAGACCGACAATTTCTATCGGCGCAAACGCTTCAGGCTCCAGAATGCTGATTTCTGCCTTCGCCGCCTCGATCTGAGGATAATTTTTATTGCTTACCTCCACATAAATCTCTGTATTCTCTATAAGCTTCCAATATCCGGACAGATCTGCTTCAAAAACAAACTCGTCTCTGTCTCTCCTCCATCCGGGGTTATCGATCTCATACTCTTCGCCGCTGTATATTACCTTTACAGCGATATCCTTATCCGGATTGATGCTTACGTTTGAATGGATCCTTCCGGAAATGATCACGTTTGCATCATTCGAACGGATGCTCGCATTATCAAGTTCCAACGTAAGCTCGGGCATGGCTACAGAAGCTTTCTTCGAATTGCCGAAAACCTTAGTGCCATTGTTCCTGGTATAGCCCGGTCGGATATCGATTTCTCTGCTGCCGGCCGGTATTTTCTTTTCAGAGGTAAACGTACACCTTCCGTCCTGTTGACTCTGAATTGTAATATCCCATGTTTCATTGTCAACGATCAGATAAAGCCTGTTTGCATCGATCGGCTGATCAAACGAAACCAAACCCTCAAGCTTTACGCCGTCTTCCGACCACATCAGCGTTTGATTATTGATTTCCAGTTTGATCTCAGGCTTCGGATATATAACCTCGATCTCATGCGTCGATCTGACCTCGGCTCCATCTGCGTATGCTATGATTTCGACGATCTCATTTCCGGAATCGTAGGCCTTCTGACGATACAAATAATATTCGCCTTGATCACTTACAGGGACGCGCCTCTCGTCAACCAAGATTACGATGCTGTCGAGCGGAAGGTTGGACTGAATCGTTCCGGAAATTGAGATTCCTCCCTCATCCCACTCGGCGGACGCATTCACATCGATATCCGCTTCAAACTCCGCCTTATCAATTCTGATCGTTACCGTTTGCGGCTTAACCTCTTGTCTTTCATCGACAACTTTGATTTCTATTTTGCTCTTGTTGTAAAGCTCGACGTCCTGAGTAACAGAGAATCCGTATCCATTGCCGGACTGCATCCATTGGGGATTGTCGATTTTCTGATTATCCACATACAGCGTCAGATTCTCTTTTTTTACATCTCCGGATACACTCACACTGCCGCTTATAGTGATCCTCGTTTCATCCGATTTAAAGGACTTCTGATCGAGCGTTATTCCCTCCAAAACCGGAACAGGCGTTGGCGTAGGTTCGGGTTCTGGCGTAGGCGTCGGATCTGCTTTCAGAATTGTTTGCTCATTGGATTGGGCAATCACGATTCCTTCGTCATTCAGCAGCACAACTTGTACTTCGAATGCCCTTGCCGAATCAGCTGCCTCTACTTCAGCTGTAAACTGATACTGATTGTCGTCCCCTCTTACGACTTCGTAGTCTTTTTCCACCTGGTTATCGTCAACAATAATGCGCAGCCTGTTTTCATCGCCGTCTTTCTGCGAAGAAAGCACAACTTCGCCCTTAATCATTACGGTGCCGTTTTGCGTAGGTTCTGCTTCTCTGTAAAACTCATACAGATTAATTTCGATCTTTTCCTCAACCTGAATTACGCAGCGATTTGATCTGTATTCATTATCTCCCTTCAGTTTGGCGCGAACCTCTATCACTTTCTGTCCTTCGGTTACAGAAACATTGACTTCAAAAGTATACTCGCCGTTTGAAATTTCGGTGAATTCGGCATTGAGGTCATTTCCCATACCGTCAACAAGCATGAGTTTATCCGCAGCTTGATTGGTTGCAACCGTTCCTGTGATCTTCGGGGATCCGTCTGACCATTCCACCGTTCTTTTGTCAACAGCAAGCTCCAGCACAACCTTCTCGCGGAATTCAATCGTTTTTTCGATGGACGGCACATATCGGTCGGGCCCGTAGGAAACTTTTATAGTCGCATTCTCTCCGGCGTTCACAATACCGGCGGTAAAAATTTTGAATGTAAATCCGTCATCGGTTTCCTCGCAATACGTTGCCGCCTCTTTACCGTTCACGCTAAATACCAGATCACTCTCCGTGACCCCTTTTACAGTTTTTATGCTGCCTTCAATTGTATTTCCGGCTTCCGGATAATCGTCTTCAAAGCTGATTTCCAACAGCTTTTCCTGCGGGATATATTCAGAAACGCTGCTTTTGCGGACATAGGCAAATACGCCTTCGCACTCAACATAGTACCAAGCGTCATTCTCTTTCGTAACTCTACCAATATTGCCTTCTGACAGATTTCCTGCCGCTGTGCTTTCCTCATCCGCCTCGCTGTACAGGATGATTTCCTTGTTTGCCTTAACAAGAAGTTCCTCTGCAAGGTCTTTAAAGGGCTGCGGCGTTACTTCAGGCACGGGCGTTGCGGTTTCCGTCGGTATGATTTCGAAAAAGCTATCGTGGGCATAGAAGATTGTTCCGCCTTCTTCGCTGAAAAGCTCAAACCAGCCTTCGCCCTGTCCCTGAAGTATATACTCCTCACCCGCATTTACCGTACCGTTAGGCGTATATCTGTCGGACGGCTTCTCGAATGTAAAAGCAAATTCTATCGCCTTCACGTACTTGAGTTCATTTTCCGCGGTAATCGGAGCAAGAGGCGGTTCCGGGGTAGGACCGGGGGTAGGCGTAGGCGTTGCCTCCGGCATGGTAAACATTTTCCGTGCACCGCACAGCTCATTCTCTTCCGTTTCGTCAAGCATGCTTCCGCTTAGGAATACTATATTTGAAGCAGCGTCTGCAACATCGATATCTATTGCGAATGTATATCCATTCTCCGTTGAATCCGACTGATCAATCACCCACGTTTGATTAAGCGCATAGAGTTTTATTACAGTATTTTCAATTTTTTGATCTAAATCGATCGTACCCTCTACATGAAGCTTGCCGTCCCTCCACACAGGTTCTCCTACGATCTCAACGGACATAGAAGGCTCAAAAATAACCATTGCTTCTGCGGGAGCAGGCGTATCGGTGGGAGCAGACATATCGGCGTAAGCCGACGTATCGGCGTGAACCGGCGAATCGGCGGGAGCAGGTGTATCGGTGGGAGCAGACATATCGGCGTAAGCCGACGTATCGGCGTGAACCGGCGAATCGGCGGGAGCAGGCGTATCGGTGGGAGCAGACATATCGGTAGGAGCTGACGTATCGGTGAGCACAGGCGTCTCCGTGATCAGACTCTGCACATACGGAGGCTGTGTATTTTCAGGCAGAACCGGTGATTTTTTGCCTTTTACAGCAATCGTAATTCCGATTCCCAATATACCGGCAGCCAAAGCGACAGAAATAACCGGTATTACCCAGCTTTTTTTCTTCTTTTTTAAATCTAAGCCGCCCTTGTGCTTATACTGAAGATACATCTCAGTAACAATATCCGCAACATCGCTGCATCGGGCGTATCTGCGCTTGGGGTCTACATCCAGGCACCTCAAAAGCACCTGATTGACGTCATCCGGTACGCCTTTGAGCGCCGGCACTGTTTTCAGATCAAGCAGGCGGGTTTTCCAGGCCGCTTCACGGCCCTCGCGGTTCATATTCGTCTGGAAGGGAAGCACGTTTCCATTTAGCAATTCATAGATCATTACCGCCAGCGAATACAAATCGGCGCGGCTGTCGCCGCCCTTTCTGTGGTACATCTCCGGCGACATATAATCATTCGTACCATAGCGGATGCCGCTTCTGAATGTATTGCCGATGATAGAGGTACCAAAGTCGCTCAGCTTATAATGATCCGGGCCGGGTGCATAGAATATATTGTCCGGCTTTACGTCTACATGCAGAATTGCGCTTTTTTCGCAGACACTTAAGGCAATGCTGATTTCCTTCCATATGTACATAATCTGCATGAAAAAGGGAAACGTGCCGGGAGTAAGATTGAGGGCAGCAAGTTGTTTGCGCAGCACAACCAGCTTTTCCATGCAAATCAACACATCCCAGCTGTCAAGCTCCGTATCGGTCCGCCGGATAATTTCGCTCTTCTGGAAGTAAGCAATATTGCTTTCGCCTTCCAGACGGCGCATGATTTCGATTTCCTTCTGAACAAAGCGCAGCTCGTCATTGAGCCGTTTCTGCTTCGTTTCTTTATCCATGGTTGCGGAAAGACGAAGGTTTACCTCATCAATTGCGATAACCTTAACAGCCGCCATGTAGCGGATCTGTTTTCCGAAGCTGTCCTTTTCTACTCTGTATACCGAATATACACGACCAAATGAGCCTTTTCCAAGAAGCGCAGCCTCCGGCGTTTCGCCGTCCAGCCGCCACTGACCAAAAAACATATGGTCATTATACTGGAGCAGACGTTCATTCAAATCGGTCACGAAAATCCACCTACACTCTTTTGCTTTGTATTTTTAGATCAGCATCATAATCACCGAACCGATAGCGCCCAGTGTGCACAACACTCCCAGCACCGCAGAAAGCTTTTGCTTCAGCGCAAGCTTTTTCACGCGCTTTGCCGCATCTTCGCTTCCTGCCACCTGCCGAATCTTCAATACAATTGCAGTAATATTGTCGGACTCCACATTCATTTTGTCCGCCGCATATTTCGCCTGCTTTACGATTCTGCTTGCCAGCGTTTCAGCGCTTTCGCGAATATCCAGCATGTCCTGAATCTCATTGTCCCTCAGGCTGTCGCTTACGCCGTCGCTGCAAATGAGGAAGCAGTCGCCAGGATACAGCGGCATTCTGTCGGAGATGATCGACTGCAGAACGCCGGTGCGAAGCGGCATGCCGAGGTGATGCGTAATGATATTCTTTCTCGGATGCGACCATGCTTCTTCCGGCGTGATCTGCCCCGCATCCACCATGCGCTGCACTTCAGACTGATCCTTCGTAATTCTTTTCAGTTCTTTGTTTCTGAAAAGATATATGCGGCTGTCGCCTACATGCGCCGTGCGGTACCACCAGTCGCCGATGATCGCCATAGCAATCGTGCTTCCGCAGGAACCGCTTTTCAGGTCATGCTCTTCGCTCATCTTATCGATCTTAATGGATGTTTCGGTAAGGAATTTTCGAAGATTCTCCGCGTGATCCGCATGCTCGCTGAGTTTCTGATATTCGCTCAGGCTGCTTGCGGTAAAGAAGGAGGCGTATTCGCCGTAATCGCCTCCGCCCATGCCGTCAAGCACCGCATACATCTGAAGCGGCGCAGTGTTGACAGAAGCGATTTTACCGCCCCTGTCCATCTGCTCCTGCTTCAGAAACGCGCCGTTCAGATAGAAATTATCCTCGTTATTTTTTCTTCCGCCGATGCTGTTGTACGCAGCAGATTCAACTTTAATACCCATATTTTTCTCCTTCTGCAATTCGCTTCCATGTTAATAGTCGGTTTTCTTAGCATCTATTACTCATTTTCACGAATTGTGCGGTTGCTCTGGCGGGTGATTTCATCCAGAAGCTTAAAGCGTTCGCGTTTTATCTTCCTGCCAAGTTTAAAGAAGGAAACCCAGCATATGGCTGCGCAAGCCGCCAACACGACAGCACCGACGATAAATATCACTTTCTGTCCAAGGTAGGAAATCGAAAGCGTCTTTTCCGCCCTCGGCGTTCCGTTGATATTGATCTGGATATGGAGTTCATCCGGTTTCTCTTCGCTTACATCAAGACCCGTTTTCTCGCAGAGCCACTCGGTTCTGCCGGCATTGATCTCGATCGTATTATAGGGAGCAGATGCTCCGTTTACGATCAGATCCGGCACTTCCCCGGCGTCCGTCATAGAATTGCTCATATTCACGAGGAAGCGGAAGCTGATTTTGCCGTCCTTATCCGTCTTGATCCGGTCGGTACACTCCTGATTTCCGTCGAGGGAGAGAATCTTGAGTTCAACAGCAATGCTCTTCTGCTCTACATCGCAGATTTTTTCTCCCGTGTAGTTACCTATGCCGGTAAGCGAAACCTTCTTTTTGCCGTCTTCATCATTTTGTACAGAAACCGTGTAATCCGTATTTTCGACCAGCCTCTGTCCGTCGGCGAAAGATACGATTACCGTATCCTCCAGCATTTCTACGCTTACGCTTTCAATGGATTTACGATTAATGCTAAGGATGCTGTTAATGAAGCTTACTCTGTAATTCCCCTGATCTTTTTCGCCCTCGACAGCAACAGTGTATTCCCCTGCGTCTTCTCCGGCTTCAAGCCTTGTAATCTCATACTGAATCTCGGTAACCGCATCGGGCAACTCTATGCACACGGCAGCAAACACAGGATCGTTTTCTCCGAACACCTTTTCAGCGGGCTGAACGGTCACGGTGATATTGCGGGGCAGGATTTCAAATTCTGCTTTCTTCTGCACCGAAATGCCGTTATCTTGCCATTTCGCGACTACAAAGTACTCGCCCGCATCCGAAGGAGCATCGATCTCTTCACGACTTACGCGGTTATAGTAGACGAAGTCAACTTGTCCTTCGGCGCCATTAATCCGAATCTCATGGTCAGAGCTGCCGGCGGATTTTTTGTCATACGTCCAGCTTTCTATCGTAAGCTCCGCATCACTCTCAACCAATTCCTTGCGCACATCATCAGCGACGTCAAATTCTACATCGAAATTGGGATTCATGCAGATATATTCCGCGCCGTCAAGCAAAATCATGGTATCGGCGTCAAAGAGACTATGATCCTGCTCATCGCGTATCGCAATCTCACCGTTTTCTTTGAATACTTTCACCGTCAGCTCTATCGGTCTGATGACAAACTCAAATCCATCCGACATTCCGCCGATGTTATTCTCATCTGCTTCCCATACCGCGCGAATCTCATAAGTGCCGGCATTCACAGGCGCATCTTCTTTGGTCAGTTTCTTCCAATCTCCGCCTTCTGCGCGGTATTCATAATAATCGGGCGTCTCATCCGACTGAATCCGATGACTCGGGCTGTTAAGCGGCTGTCCATCGTATTCCCAACCGGAAACCGAGATATACTTTTTCTCAAATTCCTGCTTATCGATACAATATTCGCGTTCTACTTCTCCGCCATAGTTGCCTATACCCTTGATATTTACGATGATTTCGCCGGCAGAAATCATATCGTCCGTCGGGTAACCGTCTCTTGTAAAGGTTACTTCATAATCGACGCCTTCTTTAAGATTCAGCGGATTTCCGTTTGCATCCTTAAAGACTACGGTGATCGAGTGCTCCGCCCCATTATACACGCTGTGATCCTTCTCAAGCACAACCGCCATGCCGTTGTAGTAGCGAGGAAGATCGTTGCGGCCTTTATCCTTATAATCCATGGGATTGATGTTATTCTGTACATCCGACCACTTCGCATCCTGGTCGCTGATGCTCTGCGGGAATACAACCAATACGCCATTGTTATAGGTGATATCATAGTTACTCTGTACTTTTGCAAATTCGCCCTGTAGAATGATCTCGTTATAAGCTACTCCCGCTTCGGAAATAACTCCTTCCGCTCTGGCATTTCCATTATACCAGTCGTCTTCTCCAAAGCTGCCCCCCTTTATAACATTGGCTCCTCCGGTTAGCTTCCCGTTTTTGAGGGCGCCATAGAGGCCCAAAGAGGATTCACTTGAAAACGATACTTCTGCAGGCTTTATAACAACCTTGGATGCATCATCCCATTTGAGAGAAATATCATAATTGGGATCTATATCCTTCACAAAATCAATATACTTCTTAACATCAAGATACGTGATCTTTTGTTCTCCGGCATTGCGGAATTTCCGTTCAAGCTTCACTTCGCCAATCCAATTCTCATGGCCGGTGATTTTCTCTGCTCTCAAAATTCCGCTTTCATCCTTTTCAATACCGGCATGCAGAATAATATCAAAGGCATGTTCATTCCCGTTATAAACCTTTTCATCCTTTGCTTCCGCCCAAAGTTTCACTGTTGCCGACGCTGTGCTGATATGTACATCCGCCTGCACCCAGCCATCTGCCGACGGAAGCAGGTCACCGTCTTCATTATAGAATTCCGGTCTCATTCCATTTGCTTCCGCATGAATCAGTAAGTAGTAATCGCCTGCGTCCGCGAATTCCGGAATCGACTCTAAAACATCTACGGAACGCATCAGCTCATCGATTCGTTCAAGCGCCGCATTTTCATCAAATTCATATTCGTACGCAATGTCGATTATCGAACTCTGATTGAACTCTTCCGTCGGCGCTTCCTCGTATTCCTCAAAATAGAGTTCCTCAACCGGCCCCTCCAGAAGCATATATCTGTATTTCACATCTTCCTGTTCGGTATACAGGAACGGCGCATGCATCTGTGCATCATATATTCCTTCGTAGTTTCTTACTTCAACACCAAATACAGGAATCTTCGGGATGAGCGTAAGCGTCTTTTCTTCGGACTTAATATCCTCATTATCCTTGCTCACTGCCTGAACGGTAATCTGTTCGGTATTTACGGGAATCTCTATGTTCTTCGCAGTGAAATACCATTTTCCGTCTTTCTCTTCCGGCTTGGAAACATCTTCATGTTTGTTTCCGTTTATCAGCAGCTCAAAAAGCTTCTTAGGCGTAAAGTTCCCTTCAACTTCAACATAACCATCGAACTGTATGGTTCTGAAGTTAGGATCCACCTTCTGCTTGCGACCCCATCCTCCTTTTTTGCTTTCCACATCAACGATTGAATCCTCATCAATCACAAGGATCAATTTGACAGGATCGGGCGCAGGATTTTTATTTCCATTGGGCCGAACGACAACAGGTTTGCTATTATTCGGCTTTTCCTGCTCATTATTGTTGGATTCGTTTCCGTTGCCGGTACCGCCGTTGTTATTTTCATCGTTGTTACCTTCACCGTTTTCTTCACCATTTACTTCTCCGTTTCCGTTGCCGGTACCGCCGTTGTTATTTTCATCGTTGTTACCTTCATCGTTTTCTTCACCATTTACTTCTCCGTTTCCGTT
>JAFQKQ010000012.1 GCA_017396845.1 Clostridia bacterium | reverse complement strand
TTACCCAGAACACCGGCGTAATCGTAATGGCCGCTACCAACCGAAGCGATATTCTGGATCCGGCGCTCATGCGTCCCGGCCGTTTCGACCGTCAGGTACTGGTCAATTATCCCGATGTTAAGGGCAGAGAAGAAATTCTTAAGGTTCATGCCCGCGGGAAGCCCATGGCGGCGGATGTGGATCTGCACGTAATCGCCGTGATCACGCCTTACTTCACGGGCGCGGATCTGGCAAACGTTATGAACGAGGCGGCGCTTCTTACCGCCCGCAACAATAAAACCGAAATCCACATGGAGGCCATCGAAGAGGCCATCAACCGCGTTTCCATCGGTCTTCAGAAGAAGAGCCGCGTGGTATCCCCGGCGGATAAAAAGCTTGTGGCATATCACGAAGCGGGGCATGCGATCGTTGCCTATATGATCCCCGAATGCGAGAAGGTTCAGGAAATCACCACCATCCCGCGCGGCATGGCGGGCGGCTATACCAAGTACCTTCCCGATGAAAGCTCCCAGTTCGTAACCAGCGCCAAGCTGCGCGCGCGCATCGCCAGCGCTCTCGGCGGACACTGCGCCGAAAAGCTGATCTTCGGCGATGTGACCAGCGGCTCCACCTCCGATATCAAGAGCGCCACCAATACCGCCCGCGCCATGGTTACGGAGTACGGCATGAGCGAATTGGGCCCGATCTTCCTGTCCGGTGAGCATGAAGTGTTCTTGGGCAAATCCTTCCAGCAGACCAGTGCAGGCGTGAGCGAACAGCTGAACAGCAAAATCGATTACGAGGTAAGAAGGCTGCTTGACGAAGGCGAAAAACGCGCCAGAGATATCCTTGAAACCAATAGGGAAAAGCTTGAAGGCATCGTAAAGATCCTGATGGAGAAGGAGCACGTAGACCGCGAGGAATTCGAATCCTTCATGGAAGGCCGTCCTTACGATCCCGCCAGAGCCGAAGCGTACCGCATGGGCAAAAATCCCGACGCAGCGGATAAAGCGGATAAGGAAGGCGAGAAAGCCGAAACCGTGAGCGTTGTGACCGCGGCTGACGATACGAAAGAGGCAGATGCTCCGAAAGCCAAAGAAGCTTTCGATACCAAGACCGCTTCGGAAATTCCTGAAACGGAAAATGAAGAGGAATCCACATACGGCGAAGAATAATTCGTATACGGCGGAGTTGCCATCAAGCGGCTCCGCCTTTTTTGATGCGTTTTTTATATCCATCATATGACGCCCAACGCCCGAACGCGGCGTTTGAAATGCGAAAACACAAAAAGGCGAGCGAATATTTTGGATGATAAAAAGCGCCCTTTCGCGAAATACCGGTTTCTGATGGGCGCTGGCCATGTCCTCTGCCTTGATGGCGGCAGAGAAAGATGATATAATATGCATACCGGCGCCAAAACGCCGGAATCTGACAGAGGCGGCTTACCATGAAGCGGCATTGGATTTTACTTGTCATCTGCGCGCCGGTACTTGTATTGAGCGCGGCATTGTCGATTTGGGCGCTCAATGCGCCGGGGGGAAATGTCGCCGTGATTGAAAGAGACGGCGAAGTTCTAAAAAGAATCGATCTTGCGATTGATCAGGAAATTACGATAGAATACAAGGATAGCTGCAATGTTATCGAGGTTTCAGGCGGCAAAATCCGCGTGAAGGAGGCGCTCTGTCCGGATCAAACGTGCGTAAAGATGGGCTGGCTTAAAAGCGGGGCGTTTCCGATCGTATGCCTTCCGAATCATCTGGTGATTGAGTTTGAAAGGCCTGATTATGCGGATGCGGATGCGGTCAGCGGCTGAGGACGATATATGAAGGTGAAAAGACTTACAGAGCTCTCGCTCATGACGGGCATTTCTCTTTCCTTGTTTGCTTTGGAAATGCTGATCCCAAACCCGTTTCCGATTCCGGGAATCAAATTGGGGCTTGCCAATATCGTAACGGTGTTCGCAATCTACCGATATTCCGCGAAGGAAACGCTTCTTGTGCTCCTTGCAAGAATCCTTCTTTCGAGCATGTTCTCGGGAAGCCTGACGACGCTTTTGTACAGCCTGACGGGCGGCCTTTTGTGCTTTTCGGGCATGCTTCTTTTGAGAAAATGGGTTAACGAAAAGCATATGTATATTTCCTCCGTAATCGGTGCGATCCTTCACAACATCGGTCAGATTTCAGCGGCAATCGCCGTTACAAAAACGATGGCGATCATCTCCTATCTTCCGTTTCTGTTGGTCTCCGGCTGCCTCGCAGGCGCTTTCACAGGCCTGTGCGCACAGATGGCTGCCGGAAGGATCCGGGGAAGGAATTGAAAAGGAGCAATAAATACAAAAATTTGACTGCTTATCCATTAGAATTCGAACAATCTTCCTGCTGCCGCTTGGCAAGAAACGAACGGGAACGAAACAAGAATGAAGCCCTCAGCCGCTCATGCGGCGGCATTGAGGGCCGCTTCGCTCTGCGCTTTGGCTAAGCATATGCCAAAGGCATACTCTCTTAATGCGCCGCGCCTTTTGAAAAAAGGATGCCAAGAGGCTTGTAAATCGGCGAATTCTTCTTCGCACGTATTGTTATCCATATAGCATCCCCAATAAGCCTGTGAACCGGTTTATTCTTTTCGTTATCACAACAGCGCTCAAGCGTCAAAGTACTCTTCAGATTCCCTCAATCCGTATTTCGGAGCCGCGGGGAGTCTTTTTTACGTCGATTCTGCGCTCGATTTTTTCGCTGAGCTCCGCGACGTGAGATATAATGCCGATGAGGCGGTGCTTGCCTGCGAGGCGGGAAAGCACGTCCAGCGCGTTTTTCAGAGCGTTTTCGTCCAGAGAACCGAAGCCTTCGTCGATGAACATCGCGTCCATGCGTATTTCGCCGCTTCTTCCCTGAACCACGTCCGAAAGTCCCAGCGCCAGCGCCAGCGACGACAGAAAAGATTCGCCGCCGGAGAGCGTGCTTACGTCGCGCCATTGTCCTGTGGAATGATCCAGAACGTCCAGATCGAGACCCGCCTGCGCGGCCTTGGTCTTTCCCTCTTCTTTCACGCGGAGGGTGAACATATCGTCGGTCAGAAGGGTCAGCCGCTTGTTTGCGGCTGCGACGATCATTTTGAAATAGTACTGCTGCACATAGCTTTCGAAGGAAAGGCGCATGCGCTGGGTCATTTGTCCTGCGACCAGGCGGTAAAGGTCTGTGACGACGGACCAGTATTCCTTCGTCTGGTTTTTTGTGCGGCAGGCGCTTTCGATATCCTTAAGCGCTTCTTTGTGTCTGTCAAGGCTTGAAAGGATGTTCCTTTCCTGATTAACGATTCTGTTAAGCTCGATTATGATGTTTCTCTGCGCTTCCTCCATCAGCTTGAGATCGGATATCTCTTTGCCGTCCAAACGCGCTTTCTTGTCCGCAATCGCGGCGGAAAGGGATTGAACTTCGCTGTCGTATGCCTTTATGGCGTTCTCCTGTGCATTCATAGCGGCGTCTGTCATCTTTGCTGACCGGTACTGCGCTGCGTCCTCAAAGCCCTGTGCCGCGAGCACCTGCAGGAATACTTTTTTCTGCTCGGCGTGGCGGGCGTACAGCTCGCTGAGCGCTTCTTCGCTGTTCTTTCGGGCGGTTTCAAAGGTCGCAATGGCGATTTCCGCATTCTGCAGTGCTTTTCTCGCGTTTTCCACGGCGCTTTCGATATCGCCTGCGTCCTTTTTCAGTTTATCGGCGCGCGCTTTTACAGCCGCCTCCGTTTCGCTTTCATTGATTAATTCATCCCTTAATTGTTCGAGCGCCGATTCAATATCCTTTTTTACATCCTGAAGCGATTTGTCCGCTGCCTGAAGCCGCTTTTCGCATTCCCCGCGCGCCTTTTCTGCCTTTTCAAGCGCCTCTCGCGTAACGGAATCCTCCGTAAGGCACGCGGGATTTGGATGGTGAACGGAGCCGCATACGGGACAGGGACTGCCTTGCGTAAGCGCCCTTGCAAGCAGCCCCGCCTGGCTCATGTGAAAGCGCTCCTTCATGTGCGTGTAGTTTTCATCCGCTTTCATGCTCTCTTTTAATTGGAGCTGCATATCTTCCGTCAGTGCATGCTCTTTTTTTCTGGATACCGACAGCTTTTTGATAATTGGAGCAAGCGCTTCCAGCCGCTTTGCCTGCATGCGCATTTCGTCTGCTTTCGGGCGTTTTTCCTGCGAAAGCGCGTATTCCTTTTCCAGGCGCGGCTTCTTTATCGCCCATTCGGCGAGCTGCGCCTTCGCGTTTTCAAAAACGGAGCGCTGTCCCTTTCCGCTTTGTTCAATGGCGGCAAGCGCCGCCTCCTCCTTCATTACGCTCTGCGCACGCCGTGCGGAGGAAAGGGCTGCGCGCTTAAGATCCGTTTCTTCGCGCCGCATCCCAAGCGCGTCAAGGCTCGCCTGCTTCTTTGCAAGATCCTCAAACTCCCTGTTGATATCGCGCGCACGGGCGAGGGACTCAGTAAGCTCGTCCCTCTTTTTTTCAAAAAGGCGTTTGTCCGATTGGATTTTCTCCTTCTTTTCGTTTTCATGCGCAATCAGCTCGCGCGTAAGATCAATCAAATCGCCTGCATATTTTGCATCCGATATGCGCGCAGATATTTCTCCGGTCTTTTGAAAATCGTCGTCCGGCTGTATTCTCGATGCGCTTAAAAGAATCCGGTAGTTCAGCCTTTCCTGCTCTGAATCGCAGGCGGTTTTCATATTCTTAAGCTCTTTTTGAAGCTCGTCGTAAAGACCGGTATTAAAGAGCTTTTGAAACAAAAGCTTTCTCTCCGCTGATTTTGCGTTCAGGATCTTTAAAAAATCGCCCTGTGCGATCATCACGGTCTGCGTAAACTGATCCTGTGTAAGAGCGATAATGGAGAGTATCTTTTCGTTCGCTTCGTCTACGCCCGACCACGTCATTCCGTCCGATACGCGCGTAAGCACGGCCTTCGGCTTTTCTTCGGTGGTTTTGCTTCCGTTTTTCGTAAGGCGCGTGTACTGCGGATTGCGCTTTATAACATAGATTTCGTCTTTGTGGCGGAAGGTGAATTCTACAAATGTGGGATCCGCCATACCCGCGTAATCAGACCTGAACGAGCGGCTTAAGCGCCGTTCCTTTCCGCCGGAGCCTTCGCCGTACAGCGCAAAGGATATCGCATCGAATATTGTGGTCTTGCCCGCGCCCGTATCACCCGCGATTAGAAAGAGCCCGTTTTCGCCCAGACGCGAAAAATCTATTTCAGTTTCTCCGGCATACGGCCCGAAGGCGGACATAATCAGCTTAATCGGCTTCATGCGTCTTTCCCTCCAATCGCGAAAGTACGTCGCTTAATACCTGCATATGCATATCTGTCGGCGTCTGACCGCCGTTTAACAGTCGGTAAAAGTCGATAAACAGCTCGTTCACACTCTTGTTTTCAAGCCCCTGGGAAGAAATATCGACGTCGCAGTCCGCTTTCGTCCTCGAGTTTTCCACGGTGAATTTCAACATATTTGGAAAAACGGCGGTGAGATCGAGCTTTGCGTCCGGGGCTACGATTTCGTCCGTTACAACCGCCCATATGTAATCCTGAGAGGGCTTTTCATTCATTAAATCCGAAAAGGAGCCTTTCACCATCCGCATATCGCGAAGCGGATGAAGCGGGCGGAGGGATATTTCTGTTTCGCCCTTTTTCGGCATGCTTACAATTGCTGCGCTCTTTTTGTGCCCGATCTCGGAAAACGAGTATTTGAGGGGCGAACCCGCGTAGCGCAAGGTATCTTTAGAAATCTTCTGCGGCTTATGAAGGTGCCCAAGCGCCGTGTAATCAAAAGAATCAAACAAAGAAGACGGAATCTGCTCAAGCGTGCCAATCGAAATTTCCTCGGAATCGGAAATTTCGCCGCCGGTAATAAACTGATGGCATAGAGCTATGTTTCTGACAGACGGATCGATTGGCGTCGACATAAGCGCGGCCTGTACCGCGTCCTTGTAATCGGAGATCTCTTTATCCGGGAAAAACCGCCTTGCAGACGATGGGCGAAGGAAGGGAAGAAGACAGATATCGATAGCGCCGCCTTCATCCGTAAGCCGAACCTTCTGAAGAGTGCCGGTGAAGCTTTCGGATACATACACGCCGGATGTGCGGATGAGGGAGGAAAAATAGGAAATGCGCTCGGACGAATCGTGATTTCCGCTGATGATGAATACTTTTTGGCCGATTTGAACGAGCTTTGTCAGGAATTTGTCGAATATCGCCATTGCCTCGGCGCTCGGATTCGACCTTTGATATACATCGCCCGCGATCAATACCGCGTCCGTGTTCTCCTCTTCGGCGATTTGGACGATTTGAGAAAGAATATGCTCCTGATCGGGAAGAAACGAAACATCGTTCAGCGTTTTTCCGATGTGAAGATCTGCAATATGCAAAAATTTCATGTGTCTCACCCTTGTAACTGTATTGTATATACATTTAACACTATTATAGCATTTTTCCTTATGTCAGGCAATAAAAACAGGCGCGCGGGCGGGAATCCCTGCGCGCCTGTTTTACTGAAAATATCTTCCGTTTACGGTCTTGTAAGCTGATTTAAGTCGATTACGCATACCTGCGCAATGCCTTCTTCATTCGGGCAGCTGAACAGGATCATGTCGCCCTTTCGGTTGAAGGAGGGATGCTGGTGGTCGCCGCCGGTTTTGCATGTGCCGGTGGTTGCCAGATCCAGTACCTTTCCGCTTTCGCGGTTTATAAGAACCACGCCTTCCTGAATGTCGGAGCCGAAATAATTGATTCTGTCGGCGGTAAGCCACTTTTTATCGCGGGAGAAGCAGGGATGCAGCAGCTGCGTGCTTTCGGCTGCCTGATCAAAATGCCTTCCGTCCTTATCGCCCACGAGAATTCTTCCGGGCAGCTTCATAAACGCCATTTCGCTGCCGTCCGCCGCCCAAACCTCGTGGGTGATCCACTCGTTCGGATGCTCTACATAATACGGACGCGCCATGCGGTACTCAACATCGTACATCCACGTTCTCTGAAGCGCGTCGCCCTCGGTTTCGTGGATATAGAAGATCAGATTGTCGTCGGTGGGGCAGATCTGCGCATGCCCCAGCCGGTAGTCGCTCTGATATACGGTTTCGCATTTTCCGGTCTTCGGATCCAGCGTCACCAGCGCATAAATTTTGCTCGGAAGGTGATAGCTGCAAGCGATGAGGCCGCTGTTTGCCGTGGTAAGATGCCCGGTAATTCGTCCGCCCTTGGGAAGGCTTCCGAGCTCTGTGATTTCGCCGGTGTCTACATTCAGCCTGCACACGATATCGCCCTTAGCCATTACGCCGTAGGCCTCGTTTCTGTCGAGGTAGAAGCCGGAATACTCCGGGCCTGCCATTCGCGTAAGCTCGCCCGTTTCTACGTTTGCGCGGTACAGTCCGCCGTCACCCTGATCGTTTGCGCGGTTAAAGAAGAAGTATTTATCGTCAACGGAGAAGTTTTCGGTGGTAAAGTACAGCTTTGCATTTCTCATGGGGCCGTTGGTGTACGAGCGGATTTCAAAACCTGTTACCGGATCCCGATAAATTTTCAGTTCGTTCATATCGCTGACTCCCTTCCAAATGATTATGCATGTAAAAATTATACCGCATGTTTTTCGATCATGCAATATGCGGCAGATAATTTCTGCCCGCAGGAAATGCGGTTTTAGTGTTGACGGAAAAATGCGAACGGGATATACTTTAAAAGGTAAAGTCTTTATAGAGGGAATCAGATATGGATTTTAATAAGCTTAATGACAGCATGCCCCTTCCCGATATCGGCGCGGGCGAAAGGGCGCAAAAAAGGCTCAATGAAATAGCCAAGCCCGTCGGAAGCCTCGGCGTTTTGGAGGATATGCTGGTTAAAATCGCATCGCTCACGGGTTCTGAAAGGCTGTCTCTGTCGCCGCGCGCCGTTCTTGTGATGTGCGCGGATAACGGCGTAGCCGCACCCGATATTGCGATTACGCCGGTTCGCATTACGCGCGTCGTTGCCGAGATGATGGCGAGAAAGCAGTCGAATGTATGCCGCATGGCGAAGGTCGCGGGCGCGGAGGTGTATGCCTACGATGTCGGTATGTTTACGCGTTCGGATGAAAAAAAACTTTCGGGTCCGCATATTGCAAGCGGCACAAAAAATATATGCTTTGGGCCTGCAATGACGCCTCAGGAAGCCGAAAGCGCGATTGCGTTCGGCATTGCGTGCGTTCGCGATATGAAGGACAGGGGCATGAACCTGCTCGCAACCGGGGAGATGGGCGTTGGAAACACCACAACTTCGGCGGCGATGACGGCGGTGCTTTTGAAGCAGAAGGCGGAATATGTAACCGGGCGCGGCTCGGGGCTTTCGGATGAAAGCCTTTTACGGAAGATACAGGTGATCAAGGAAGCCATTGCCATAAATCAGCCGAATCCGGACGACGCGTTCGACGTGCTTTCAAAGCTCGGCGGATTTGATATCGCGGCGATGTGCGGCGTGTTTTTAGGCGGCGCAATCTATCGCATTCCTGTTTTGATCGACGGGCTGATCAGCGCAGCTGCGGCGCTTACTGCGCTCAGGCTCTGTCCGCGCTCGAAAAGCTGCATGCTGGCCAGCCATGTTTCCGCAGAGCCCGCCGGGAAGCTGCTGCTTGATGAAATCGGCGTATCGCCCGTCATTCATGCGAATATGCGCCTTGGCGAAGGCACAGGCGCGGTCAGCATGATGCCGATTATGGATATGGCGCTTGCGATTTACAATGATATGCTCACATTTTCGGATATCGGCATGCAGGGAGGCGGAAATACATGATGGTTCTGATCACCGGCGGCTCCGGAAGCGGCAAAAGTACGTTTGCGGAGGGCGTTATGATGCGCTTTGCAAAGCCGTACTACTATGTCGCCACAATGCTTCCCTATGGAGAAGAGGCGCACAGGCGAATTGAGCGCCACAGGCGCATCCGCGCGGGAAAAGGCTTTTCGACCATTGAGCGCGGAACAGACCTGACAGGCGTAGAATTTCCGTACGGGAAAGGCGCTGTGATTCTGGAATGCGTAGGAACGCTTCTGGCAAATGAAATGTTTGAGGAAGACGGCGCGGGAAAGGATGCGGAGGAAGCGGTGATAAGCGGAATTATGCACCTAAAGGACGAAGCTTCGGATCTTGTGATCGTGACAAACGAAGTGGGCTCGGATGGTTATGCGTACGGCGAAGAAACGACGGAATACATGAAGATACTTGGGAGAATCAATATCCGCCTTGCGAAAATGGCGGATGCGGCGATTGAAGTCAGCGGCAGTCAGCCGATTTTCCTGAAGGGGGCGATACGGTGAAAGCGATTCGATCAATTATTACCGCCTTCTGCATGTTTTCGCGCATTCCCATGCCCGAAATCGAATGGAAGGATGACAATATGCGCTTTATGCTGGCGGCGTTTCCGCTGGTGGGCGTATTTGTGGGATTTGCCGCGGTGCTGTTTTTATGGATTTCGGAGAAATTCGCCATTCCGATGCTCGTTCGCGGCGCGGGGCTTTTGATTCTTCCGCTTTTGATCACGGGCGGCATTCACATGGACGGCTTTGCGGATGTAACCGACGCGCTTTCAAGCCATGCGCCAATGGAGAAGAAGCGCGCGATTCTAAAGGACCCCCATGCCGGCGCGTTTGCGATTATCGGCGTATGCGCGGTGTCGATACTGAATTTTGCCTGTCTTTCGTCTTTTGAAATATCGAAGGAAAGCGCATGTCTGCTTTTCGCCGTATACGTTTTTTCCCGCGCGGGAAGCGGAATCTGCTCCATACTTTTTCCCGGCTCCGGCGAACAGGGGCTGCTTTCATCCTTTCGGAAAAGCGCCGATAAAAAGTTTTCGCTGATCGTTTTATTTCTCTGGCTCGTTTTGATATCGGGTTTTTCCGTATATGTATGCGGCTTTTATGCGCTTTTGCTTCCCGCTGTTTTGGTGCTTACCGGCGCATATCTGTACAGACTTTCAAAAAAGGAGTTCGGCGGCATGAGCGGAGACTTAAGCGGCTGGTACCTGACCGTTTCGGAGTGCGCGATGACGATCATGCTGCTTGTTTGGGAGGGCGTAAGATGATACTTGTAATCGGCGGTTTTGCGTCCGGAAAAAGGACGTATGTGAAAGAGGTACTTGGATATACGGACGAAGACATGACGGATCAGGCAATCGATGAAAGACGCGTGGTATACAATGCGCAGAACATGGCAATGGGAGATCCGGAAGCAATTGATAAAACGATCGAGGAATTGTGCCGAAAGGACGTTGTGATTGCCTGCGAAATCGGACTTGGAATTATTCCGCTCGACAAGAATGAAAGAATGCTGAGAGAAGCGGCGGGCAGAATGACAAACCGGCTTGCAAAGCGCGCAGACAAGGTAATCCGCATGGTGTGCGGAATTCCCCTTGTTCTGAAGGGCTGAGGAGGAGAAGCATTGATCGTATATCTATTTCGGCACGGGCGCACGCAGGCGAACGCCGAAAGGCGGTATCTCGGGGAAACCGATCAGCCGCTTTCCAATGAGGGAGAAGCCGAGCTTAAGAACGCCCGAAAGTATTTTTGCGTTCGGAAGGTGTACATTAGCCCCAAGATACGATGCGCGAAAACGGCGGAGATATTGTTTCCGAATGCGCACTGCGCACTTGTATCGGATCTTCGGGAGATGAATTTCGGGGATTTTGAAATGCGCACGGCCGATGAAATGAAGGATGACGAAGCCTATTTGGAATGGGTGAACGGCATGTGCGAGGGAAGGTGCCCGAACGGAGAGGATATGGCGCAGTTTCGAAGGCGTACGGAGCAGGCGTTTATTGAAATCCTCAATGAAAACGAAGGGAAGGAAGACGTGTTTATCGTTGCGCACGGCGGAACGGTGAAGGCGGTCATGTCGCGATTTTCTTTGGTGCAGCGCTCGTACTGGGAATGGAACGCGCCCTTTGGCGGCGCTGTAAGCGCGCATGCGGAAAAAATCGACGGGGAATGGCGTCTTACGCCGATTGAGGAATAGATATGCTTACGCTTACCAATATTACAAATACCGTTTGGGATCTTGAACGGTATTCGGGAAAAGAGGATGCGTGCACGTTTCTGGACGCGTTTCGGCTGGATGGATTTGAAATGATGCCCTACGGCGAGAATTCGCTGGGGTTTCTGCCAAAGGAACGGGTAAGGGGCGTTCATCTGGGGTATTTCCCCTGCTGGGTCGATTTCTATAACGGAAATGAAGAAGGCGTGATTCGGGAATACGGAAGCGTTCAAAGTGCGCAGGAATACTTTAAGGGCGAGGACGGATGCGCAATTGAACGCTTTTTTCGGGCGCAGCTGGATTTTGCCGAAAGCATGAGGGCGGAGTATGTGGTGTTTCATGCGTCTGATGTGTCGCTTTCGGAGAGTGTTTCATATCGCTTTCTCCATAGCGACGAAGAAGTAATCGACGCCTGTGTTCGCCTGATCAATCGGGTGCTGGATGAAAAGAAGCATTCGTTTTATTTTCTCGCGGAAAATCAGTGGTGGCCGGGGCTTACGCTTACTAACCCCGAAGCCGCCCGCCGCCTGCTGAACGGCGTAATGTATAAAAAGCGCGGAATTATGCTGGATACCGGGCATTTGATGCACACAAACCTCGATCTCGCCTCAGAAGAGGAAGCGGCGGATTACATATTGAAAACGCTGGACGCTCAAGGCGGCATTGCAGATCGGATTTACGGCGTGCATCTGCATCAGAGTCTGACCGGAGATTTTGTGAAGAGTATGATCAAGAATCCGCCGTCTCTTTCCGGAACTTATCCGGAGAAGGTGGGACAGGCATACGAAAAAATCCTCGGGATCGACCTGCACGCACCCTTCCGGGGAAGGAGCGCGAAACGGCTGATTGAAAGAATCGCCCCCAAATTTCTGACGCATGAGTTTATCACGGAAAGCAGGCTTCAGCACGAAGAATATTTGAGAATGCAGATAAACGCGATATCATAGCGGATAAAGGACTTCGGAAATCACGGCCTACTTTGGACTTCTGTAAAAAACGAAATAGCGTAAACAGGTTGATGCTGTCGGTTCAAAAGCCTCTTGCCGCGCCTTTGAAAAAAGGGCGACAGGAGGCTTTTGAATTTATTGAAATGGTATATCGAGCCTGTTCCTGCGTTGCCGCAAAGGGACGCTCGGCCTCGGGCGTCCCGATTGCGCAAAGAACGCGGATATCATGGCTGTATCTGTGTTCTTTTCCTGTTCGGTGTGTTTATATGCTTCTTGTAAGCTCATACATCAGTATTCCTGCAGCGATCGCTGCGTTTAAGGATTCCGCGCCGCCGCGCATTGGGATTTTGAGGCGCATGGTGGACATAGCCTGAACCGGTTCGGATACGCCTTTGGCTTCGTTTCCAATGATTAATATAAAGCCTTTCTCACTGACCTCCGGCCGCTCGTAAAGGGGCGAGCCGTCCAGCGCCGATGTGATAATGGAATAGCCTTGTTTTTTGTATTGGGAAAGCGCGTCTGTAAGAACGCATTCCTCAACCGCTACGCGGAAGCCGCTGCCCATGGCGGCTCGCTGCACCTTTGGGGAATAGGGGTCGGCGCAGCCTTTTCCAAAGAGTATGCCGCTAAAGCCAGCGGCGTCTGCTGTGCGCCAGATGGTGCCGACATTTCCGGGATCCTGAACGCCGTCGAGCGCGATGATGTATTTTGCGTTTTCGGGAAGCGCGTTGTTTTCCGGCATCCGAAACGAAGCGCACACGCCCTGGGGCGTTTTGGTGTCCGCCGCGCTTTCGATGGCTGAGCGTGCTGCGAGGAAAACGCGCGCGCCCGCTTTTTGAAGCTCGTTTGTAAGGGCGGACTCCGTTTCCGACAGCGCTTCCGTTGGCATAAGGCCGCATTTGAGGGCTTCCCGTATCATTATTTCGCCTTCAATCAGAAAAAGCCCCGTTTCCTTTCTTGCCTTTGCGTCCTTAAGCGCGCGCAGGCGTTTTACGACCGGATTGGATGTGCTGGTGATTTTATCCATGGTATGCCTCCAAATTATTCAATCGGAAAGTCGAAATAGGTATCGGGGTAGGGCTCGTTTTTCAGCCGGAAATGCCACCATTCGGCATGGTAATCGGTAAATCCCGCGTTCAGCATGATATCCCTTAAAATCAGTCGGTTTTTCCTTTGCTCGGGTGTGATTTTTTCGCTCAATGTGTGCGACAATTCATCCATATAATCGAATATGCCGCCCATATCAACGAATTTCCCGTCTTTTTTGAGCGTAAGATCGATTGTCGATCCCCTTGAATGCCCGCTCTTTTCCGCGATATAGCCGTCTGTCAGCATACTGCGTTTGTCGATGTTCGGATAATGGATATTTTTCCGCTTCTGATCCGTATCGTCATATACCCATTTCACAAAATCCCGCACGGCCCGCGCCGGGCGGTATGCGTCGAATGCAAATACGGAATATCCTTTTTTTTGAAATTCCGCCTGCGCGATTTGCAGGGCGAACGCCATTTCGCATGTGCAGACGATCCGGTTTGCTCTGTATCCGTCCGCAGGACGCCCCATAAAGTTGTCGCATCCGGCATATTTTGCATCCCATTCGATTTCCGTCATAATATCATCCAGAAAAACAAAGCCGTTCGGCAGCATTTTTATTGCCTCCATGAATTCAAACTTGCGTATTTTATCGTCTTCGTATATAATACTACATAAGGTGTGATTTTTTCCACATTTTCCGTCAAGTTTACTCGTTGTTATCGAAGAAGGGAGCGAAGACATGTGAAACGCATAGGCGTATTGACTTCCGGCGGCGACGCACCGGGCATGAATGCTGCTATCCGCGCAGTGGTAAGAACTGCGCTTAAGAATCAGATGAGCGTAGTAGGCTTCAAGAGGGGTTACAACGGTCTGCTCATGAGATCGCTTCGCCCGGAGGACGACTATATTGAGATGAATGCCAGAAGCGTTTCCGGCATCATCCATAAGGGCGGAACCGTTTTGATGACGGCGCGATGCAAGGAATTCCATAAGGTTTCCGTACAGAAGGAAGCCATTCGCAATATGCGCGCGTTGGGCGTGGACGGCCTTATATGCATCGGCGGAAACGGTACGCTTGCCGGTGCGCAGGCGCTGAACGATCTTGGCATGCCCACCATCGGCATTCCCGGCACCATCGATAACGATCTTTGCTATTCTGAATATACCATCGGCTTTGACACTGCGCTGAACACCGCGGTGGACGCCGTAAACCGCATCCGCGATACGGGCGACGCGCACGAACGCGCCAGCATGGTCACTGTTATGGGCAGAGACTGCGGCGATATCGCGATTCACACGGCAATTGCCTGCGGCGCTGAGCTCGCCATCGTTCCCGAGATTCCGTGGACGCTGGAAGAGGTTGCGGCGACGGTTCACAAGGGCGTTGTGGGCGGCAAGCGCTCCATGATTCTGATCTTTGCCGAGGGCGCTCAGTCCTCGCTGAGAACGGATCTTGTACAGCTTAAGAAGGATTATCCGAAGCTGCGCTTCAACCGCGACCACATCACCAGCTCTCAGTTTGCCGAGATCATTGAGCAGCTTTCCGGCCATGAAACGCGCGCAACCGTACTGGGCTATACCCAGCGCGGCGGAAGCCCCACGGCCAACGACCGAATTCTGGCCACCCGCACGGGCTCCTATGCGGTAGAACTGCTTCTTAAGGATGTGTACGGCCGCGCCGTCGGAATTCGCCAGAATAAGATCATCGATGTTCCGATTGCAAGCGCGATGGACGGCAGCACCTTCGATCCCGAGCTGTTCAACCTGGTCAGCGTGACCGGTTCCATCAAATGAGCGTGTATGAGATAGAAATCACGGGCATTGCATCCGAAATGCAGGGCGTCGGCCGTCTTCCGGACGGCCGCGCCGCTTTTGTTCCCCGGGCGATTCCGGGTGAAACAGTAGAAATTGAAATTGTACGCGCGCGCGACCGTTTTGTCGAGGCGCGTCTTTTGCGTGTGCTGAAACCGTCGGACAGCAGAATCGAGCCCGTATGCCCGCATTTCGGAGTGTGCGGCGGATGCCAGACGCAGCATATGAAGTATGAAAAAAGCCTTGCGCTTAAAAGGCAGAAGGTGTATGACGCGCTTGCGCGCCTTGGCGGTGTGCAGGATCCTTGCGTAAATGATACCGTACCTTCCGAGAACGTATTCGGCTATCGGAATAAAGCGGAATACGCATGTAATCACGGTTACAGCGGTATGTTTGAACAGGGCTCTCACAGGATTATCGACATGGACGAGTGCCCCCTTCAGACGGATGAAGCCAACAAAGCGTTTTCCTATGTGAAAAAGCATATGGGCAGCCTTCAAATAAAATATATCGTGCCTCGCGTAAACCGAAGGGGCGAAATGCTTCTTACGCTGTCTACGGACGGTAAATGCAATATAAAGCCGCTTGCCGATGCGCTTATGAAGGAGTTTTCCTTCATTCTGGGCGTGTATGAAATGAAGCTTAAGCCCCGTCCCGCGCATGCGCTGGACGGCGAAATCAGGAAAATTGCCGGGAATGCGGACTTCTTTGAAACGCTCTCCGGCCTTACCTTCACCGTTTCCCCGCAGTCCTTCTTTCAGGTAAACAGACCGCAGGCGGAAAAGCTGTACGATATCGCGCTTTCGCTTGCAGATCTGAAAGAGAACGAAAAAATCGTCGATGTATACTCCGGCGCAGGCACCATATCGTTGGCGGCAGCGAAAAAATGCGCCCATGTAACCGGCATCGAAATCGTTCCCGAAGCGGTACGGGACGCAAACAAAAACGCCGAAATGAACGGCTTAAGCCATAAGACGAAGTTTTACGCAGGCGACGCGGCTCAGGTGTATGTGCGCCTCAATAAAACCGAAAAATTCGACTGCGTAATCGTCGACCCCCCGAGAAAGGGCGTAGACGAGAGCGTGATAAACGCGCTCATTCAGTCGGTGACAAACAGGATTGTGTACGTATCGTGCAATGTTGCAACGCTGGCGAGGGATGTAAAACGGCTTACGGAGAGCGGAAAATACCGATTTGAGAAGGCGGTACCGGTGGATATGTTTCCGATGACGGGGCATGTTGAAACGGTTGTCCTTTTAAGTCGGAAAACGAATGCGAGCGAAGCAAGTTTGATGTAAATGTTTAGGACCTGATGAAATAATTCGAATCAATAAATGGGAACTTGCGGGTGAGCATATGAACAGCGTAAATAAAACATTATATATCCCTTTGTATGGAAAATCGTATGTCAGCAAAAAGGGAATATTCCTTAATGATAAAAAAGCGGAAGATATCTGGGAAGCGGAGGGATTTGAACTAAAGGGAAAATCCAAATCGAAGTGGCTTGCCTACTATATGGGAATTCGCTGTGCTGTATTTGACGAATGGTTAAAGCAACAAATGGAAGATGACCCGAATGCGGTGGTTATTCATATCGGGTGCGGAATGGACGGTCGAGTGATAAGAGTCGGAACGGAAAATCACAAGTGGTACGATGTGGATTTTTCGGAAGTGATCGAGGAAAGAAACCGATACTATGCCGAATCGGATAACTACAAAATGATTGCAGGCGATGCAAGAGATTGCGGTTGGCTGACAGCAATCAAGGAAAAGGAAACCGCCATTGTTGTTATGGAAGGCGTGAGTATGTACTTGACTGTCGATGAAATGCGAAGTCTGACAGATAGTCTGTGCGCTCATTTTGAAAAGCTTGCGCTTTTAGTGGATTGCTATACTTCCTTTGCGGTAAAAATGTCAAAGCGAAGAAATCCTGTAAATGATGTAGGCGTAACCGAGGTATATGGCATAGATAATCCGCATGCCTATCACGGCGAAAAACTTGCTTATGTAAGAGAACATACTATGGTACCGCAAAAATACATTGATGAGTTAAAAGGATTGGAAAGGTTCGTTTTTGCGAAGCTCTATGCAGGAGGCTTCTCGACAAAGCTGTATCGTTTATATGAATATCAAAAGAACTGACTGCCTATTCCAACCATGCCGAATTCTTATGGCAGATCTCCCGCCTAAGCAAATTACGAACGAGACGGTTGTCCCTTTAAGTCGGAAGACGTCCGCGAGCGAATCAAGTTTGATGTGAATGCTTATGACCTGCAGAAAGATGCGGCAACTTTGACAGGTCGAAAGGAAATGCTCACCACTGAAATTATGGACCTTTAAAAAGCAACAGAGGAGGAGAAAATCCGATACCTTAATCTCAAAGCAGATTCCGAAAAACTAAGCTGTGAGATTGCCAAGAAGCGAAGAGAGCTCACCGGGTATGTATTCAGTGACCGCAATTCTCAACCAGAGGCTCAATTCTACGCTATATCCCGCTTTTTTCGCACATGATCAGTACTCCCGGAAGAAGTGTTCAATCTGTGCGGAATTGATGCTCAATTTGCCCGGTGGCGATGTTCAACCTCGCGCGGAATACTCAAATGAAACGGAAACCATCCGCGATTTCGCAAAGAGAATGGGAATGATGCCGGTTCTTCCGATCCGATCCACAGGCGGCTGGGATCCTTGGCGCGGACGCACTGTCTTTTGAAGGGCGGCTTGAATGAAAATTGCCCGCATAGCACAAAATCAGCGATTGTATTCGCTGATTTTGTGATTTGCGGGCTTATTGCCTTTTATTTTGATAAACTATACTCTCTCATGCGCCGTTTGCGCGGGAGGTTTTACCACTTTCCGTCCCAGGGATCGGGAATGTTCTGATCGAGATAGCGAATGGACTTCGACTTATCCCAGCGGCCTTCGCTGATGAGCTCGGGATTGGCGTATACCTCTACGAATTCGCTGGTTGCGTCCTTGGGAAGGCCGGGGATCTCGCGGGTGTTCTGGCCGATGTTTACGCCGTTGGACACAAGCTCCTTCTGAAGATCGAGTCTGTCCAGATCGCGCGGGCGGACGCCTTTCTTGATGCACAGTGCCGCAGCGGTACCGGCGGCTTCGCCCATGGTGAAGCATGCCATGATGAGTCTTGCGCCGGACTGCGCCTCTACGTCGCTGGACAGGTTTCTGCCGGCGGCGAGCAGGTTGTCAAGCTTTACGGGGATCAGCGAGCGGTACGGGATATCGTAGAATCCGCCGAGTTCGAATTCGGCCTCGTCGCCGGGCTTGCCGTGCACGTCTACCAGCGGAGCGCCGTTCGGAGGCGGGGTGGTGGAGCCCCAGCCGCCTGCATTGCAGATAACGTACTGGGTCTTGCCGTCGATTTCCATCTTCGCCCACTTTACGTTGCCGGGACCTTCGTAGTTGTGAATGTCGTAGCCGTGGGTGGAAATGCAGACTACGTCGTCAAACTTTCTGTTGTGCGCGATATCGGAGGCGGTAAGCACATATTCGCCTACGATTCTGCGGCTCTCGCGAACGCCCATCAGCGCACCGGTAGAGGACAGCCAGGAATTCTGGAAGCCGTCGATGTTTTCCTTGATGAACTTGGCAAGGAAGTTTGCCTGCTCGCGGCCTTCAAAGTACATGCGGGTAAGGTCGCGGGTGTTGATCGGGAAGCAGTTGCGGGAGTGCGCAAAGCAAATGCTTACTTCGTCCATGCCGCAGTGCTCGGGACGGCCGGGGATATGGGTAATCCAGTTGAGGTGGTTGTCTACTTCATAAGGAAGCGCGCCGGTTTCGAGACCCTTTCTGATGGCTTTGAGCCACTTGGGGTCGTCCGCCTTCTGCGGAGAGGTGACGTATTTATCCCAGTCAACGCCGGAAAGTATGAATTCGAGAGAGCAGCCCTGGCTCATGCCGTCGCCGGGGCGGCCGCATACGGTCTCCGCGCCCGCATAATATGCAGCGTCGGAATCGCCGGAGGCGTCGATGAACTGTTTTGCCATGATGGCTTTGGGGCCGGTCTTGGTCTGAATGACTACGCCCACGATGGCGTCGCCTTCCACGATGGAATCGATTACCTGCGAGTGAAACAGTACGTCGCAGTTGTATTTCTTTACCATCCTGTCGAGCACCAGCTTGTGCTTCTCGGGATCGGTGTTTCTGTGCCAAAGACCCTTTACCTTCTCAAGCTCATTAAACATTTCCTTGCCCAGACCCGATACAAAGTCCAGGGGAATATTTACAAGACCGAGTGTGGTAAGGCCGCCCAGCGCCGTGAAAGTTTCGAGAATAATGGTCTTCATGCCGCGCTTACCGGCTGCCATGCCGGCTGCTACGCCCGCTACGCCGCCGCCGATGACGACAACATCATAAAAGTCCATTACCGGGATTTCTTTTTCGTTTACGCGGATGCCGCCTGCGGATTTATTCAGTCCGATCATATAAAGCCCTCCCTTTTATTATGGTGCGGGTACGATTGCTTCGGATGCGCAGTTGTCTGCACAGCTTCCGCAGCCGATGCACTTATCAGGATCTATTTTTGCGCCGCCTTTTCCTACACGGATCGCGCCGACGGGACATTCGGTTTCGCACATGCCGCACAGCGTGCAGCCCTGGCTTACAACGTATACCATCGTTATCACCCTTTTTTTATTTATATTGTATCACGCAAAATACGTCATCGGAACATTAATAAATTGCAATATATATCAGATATCCGATATTTGCTTGCGAAGCATTCGGTTTTTGTAGTAGAATACAGGCGGGAGGTGAGGAAAGTGAGCGGCATGGAGACGGAACGGAATACGGATTTTGAATCTGTGCGCAGAAAGATGCTGGAGGTATTCGAGTCATTTCAATCGATTACGGGGACGCGTGTGTTCGTATATGATATTCTGGGTTTTCTCGAAAAAAAGCGTATATTTACAAATGCGGAAGTTTCGTTCACCCGCCATACATGCGCCTTCTGTCAGCATATCATGCAGCAGACGGGCGGTCGTTCACAGTGCGTAGTATACCATCATCATCCGTCCGTTGATGTGAACGAACAGGATGAGAAAAGGAAGTTTTCCTGGAAGCGCTGCCATGCGGGGCTTGATGAAATCATGATTCCGGTGAAAATACACGGATATCTGATCGCATACGTTTTTATCGGCGAATTCCGGTTGAGAGGAAAAGAGTTCTCTTTGACGGACGCCGTTCGCTATTCCGATGCGGATATCAAAAAGCTGCGCGAGTTTTCTATGCTGCTTCCCGTTACCGACCGGCAGACGATGGAAAGGGCGGCGTTTTTGTTTTCCATGGTGCTTGAAAATGTATTTCGGGATATACCACAAATGGAATGCCGTCTGCACTTTATGAACGCGGAATCTTCGCTTGTTAATCAGCTGGAGCAGTATCTGCGCTACAATCTTGAAAAGGGCGCTTCCATCAAGGATATCGCTTCCCATCTATATGTATCGCCCGCCGTATTAAGCCGCACCTTCCGAAAGGAAACCGGCGTAACCTTGAACAGCTACATTAACGCGAGAAGATACGATCTTGCCGCCCGGCTGCTTACCCAGAAGAAGCATTCCATTGCTTCGGTATCCAGCAATGTCGGCTTTAAGGACACGGGCACGTTTCTCAGATGGTTCCGCCGTCAATCCAATATGACGGTTTCGGAGTTCAAAAAACGAATGACAACTTCCGAAATATCGGAAAACGGCGAAGCAAAGAAAAACGATTACACCGAAACGGTGAAGGAAAGAATCAAAACGGACTATATGAAGCCGATCAGAGTTTCTGTGCTTGCCAGGGATCTGAATGTAACGCCCGACCATCTGGCGAGGGTTTTCAGAAAACGGGAGGGGGTTTCAATCAGCGATTATCTGTGGCAGGTTCGAATGGACGCGGCGAAGGACATGCTGCTCAACACCGGCGCGCTGATTGCGCAGATTGCCAGACAAACGGGGTTTTCCACGGAGAGCGCTTTTTCGGAGCGCTTCCACAAATGCGAGGGTATTACGCCCAGCGAATACAGAAATCGGGGGAGAAGGAGATAATCCCCCGATTTTTGCTTCCCAAATCCGGTAAAACCAAGCGCTGAGTAATGTGTGAAAATGTCGGATATATGATATAATGCGTACGGATTTAACGTTTGTGAGTCTGACATATCGTGCTATAATAGAATACATGATATAGCAGATTGGTCAATAAAGTGTACCTCAAAATTGGAGGTGAAACCAAATTGGTAAAGCAAAGGGATTTAAGAAATGCTTCCGGTCGCGGTTATTTATCCAAATTGGCGCGCGATATACGCATGGATTTCCTTTTGTATGTCATGCTGCTGCCGGGAATTATCTACTTTGTGGTGTTCAAATATGCGCCTATGTACGGCATTATTATCGGATTTTCCGATTACAACATCGTAAGCGGTTTTTCCGATATGCCCTGGGTGGGCTTCGGCATATTTGAAGATCTGTTTACCAAGGCTGCCTTTCAGAGGGCGTTTATCAACAATATAAAAATCAGTTTTCTGAAAATTCTCTGGGGCTTTCCCATGCCCATCATACTGTCAATTCTGATCAACGAGGTCAAAAATCTTTTCTATAAAAAGTTCGTTCAGACGACCGTAATCCTTCCGCACTTTATTTCCTGGTTTGTTATCTACGGCATGCTCTACGCGCTTTGCAATCTGTCCACCGGCGCGATTCCCGAGATTCTAAAATCCATCAATGCTGCATTCGGAACCGATATTGAAGTTGTAAACTATCTTGCACAGAAGGAAACCTTCATGACGGTTCTGATTCTTTCCTATCTGTGGCAGTCTTCCGGCTATGGAACGATTGTATATTTGGCCGCGATTACCGGCATTGATCAGCAGCTGTACGAGGCTGCAATGATCGACGGCGCGGGTAAAATGCGTCAGCTCTGGCACATTACGCTTCCCTCCCTCCGCTCGACCATCATCACGCTTCTTATCTTCCGCGTCGGCAGCATTATGAACGCGGGCTTCGACCAGATCTTCGCGCTCTCGAATTCCCTCGTTATTTCTATTGCCGATATCATCGACACCTATGTATACCGAATCGGCATGGAGGAAGCAAAGTTCTCGCTTGCTACGGCGGCAGGTCTTTTCAAGTCGTTGATCGGCCTCGTGCTGGTGCTTGGAACCAACTGGATCGCCAAAAAGGTCGATCCGGACAGCGGTATCATGTGAGGGGGGGTGCGATATGACAGTAATGAATCCGACCCGCCTTTTCCGCAAAAAGGATCCGTATCAGAACCATATCAGCCGCACGCGCGGCGAAAAAATCGGCGGCGTAATCATTTGCATATTCCTGTTTGCGCTGTCGCTGATCATGATTTATCCGTTCTGGCATGTGCTGATGTATTCCATAAGCGAGCCCGAAAGGGCGCTGGGCGGGGGACTGTTCTTCTATCCGCGCGGCATCAGCTTCTTCAGCTACTCGTTGGTTCTGAGAAATGCGCAGATCTGGATTGCGTATAAGAATACGATTTTAAAGACGCTCTTCGGAACCCTGATCAGCGTGGTGCTAAGCGCCATGACGGCGTATCCCCTGTCGGTAAAGAGGCTTCGCGGACGCAATTTCTTTTCTATGATGATCTTCTTTACCATGCTCTTTGGCGGCGGCACCATTCCCACGTATCTGCTGGTAAAGAGCCTGAGTTTGATCGATACGTTCTGGGCGCTCATTCTTCCGGGCGCTGTCAGCGCGTACAACATGTTCATTCTTAGAAACTACATGCAGTCGCTGCCCTCCGAGCTGGAGGAAAGCGCGCGCATCGACGGAGCCATGGCGTTTACCATCCTTTTCAGGATTATACTGCCGCTCGCCGCGCCGTCCCTCGCCGCGATTGCCATGTTCTACGGCGTAAGCAACTGGAACAGCTACATGGACTGCCTGCTCTACACCAATTCCACCTCTCTTCAGACGCTGCAGCTGTATCTGCGTCAGGTGCTCCTTCAGACCAGCTCAGCCAACGCCGCCATGACCGTTACCGGCGAAACCAGCGAATACGTTTCCGATACGCAGGTGCAGATGGTCATCGTAGCGGTATCCGTTATCCCCATTCTGATCGTTTATCCCTATCTCCAAAGGTTCTATACCAAGGGCATTACCGTTGGAGCGGTAAAGGGATAAAATATAAAAGGAGGAAACAACTATGAAAAGAACAATGTCGTTAACCCTTGCACTTGTGCTCGCGCTGGCAATGTTCGCATCTTCTGCTTTTGCAGAGGAGAGAAACACCATCACCCTCATGATGGCCGGAGATAATACGGTTGCCGACACCAACATGGTACTTGAGGAACTGGAAAACCGACTGAATCTGGACATCCAAGTAAACTACATCTCCTCCGGCGATTACAGCACCAAGCTCAATACGCTGATCGCTGCGGATACGCTTCCCGACATCTTTAACGTAGCCGGACAGACTGCGCTCGACTTGAGAGACGCAGGCAAGATCATCGATTTCTCGCCCTATCTCGAAGAGTACGGCCCCGACATCCTCGCTTCCTATGAAGAAGGAGAGCTTGAGAAGCTGATCATCAACTCCAAGGGCGGCGTTTACGGCCTTAACAACCGCGCCGGTCTTTCCATCGTAAACATGCTCATCCGCAAGGACTGGCTGGCAAACGTAGGCCTGGATGTCCCCGAAACGGTAGACGAGCTGTATGAAGTCATGAATGCCTTCACCTTCGGCGATCCCGACGGAAACGGCGAAAACGACACCTACGGATTTGTTGCCTCCCTCGCTGCGGATCCCACCTGGCAGCATGTATTCTCCGCCTTCGGCATTCCCTACGCCAAGACCGTAATGCTTGAGGACGGCACGATTACCTCCTTCATCAAGCATAAGGACTTCCTGGATGCTGTGGAATTCCTGCGCAAGCTCTATCAGGAAGGCATCATGGATCCGGATTTCGCCACCATGACGCAGATGGAGAGCTTCGAACGCTTCTGGATCGGCAAGGTCGGCATGTTCAACTGGAACAGCGCCGGCGCAGCCCGCAACTGGTATCCGGGCAGATACACCTTTGAAACTCCCGAGGATCCCGGCGATCTGTTCGCATGCGTACGCATCATTGACGAGGACACCGGCCTCCCGTCCGGCGGCATCACGCCCTACGCCAGCCAGACGGAATACGCAGCTGTTATCTCTGCAACCTGCGCGCATCCCGAAGACGCCATCCGCTTCATCAACTATGTATACTATACCGAAGAGGGACAGGATCTCACCTGCCTCGGCATTGAAGGCGTAATGTATCAGTGGATCGACAAGGAGAACGGCCTGTATGAGCGCATCGGCGAGTATGCCGACGACGTTACCCACAGAGCGGCCGGCGCGTTCGTTTACAACGGAAACGGTGGCTGGACGGTAGACAATACCTCCATCCGTACCTACAACGCATTTGCCAAGGCCTCTCAGCTGGAGGAGCGCGAGTATCAGCTCGATTACCCCTTCATTCCCGTAACGCTGGATGCCTACACCGAGTACGGCACGCAGCTCAGAGAAATTGAGAAGGAAGCGCTTGCCAACCTGATCGTTACCACGGGCGACGTGGAGGCCGAATACGCCGAGTACGTAGCAAGATGGGAGAGCGAAGGCGGCAGCGAATACGAAGCACAGATGACCGAATGGTGGAATGAAAACCGCTAAAGCGAAATAAAAAATGTTCTGCGCGGGAGGTATGCTTCCCGCGCAGAATACTGTTTGTTGGAGGATAATATGTTTAAGGCAAAGCTTGACAGTATTCGGTATCTCGGAACCCTCCCGGATTTGTTTCTCATGGAAAACGGGGAAAGGGTAAAGACGAAGGCGGATTGGAATAAGCGCAGAGAAGAAATCTACCGCCTGGCGGTTGATTTTCAGTACGGCTGTCTTCCGCCTGAACCGGAATTTCTGGAAATTGATACGCTTTTTACATCAGCTACACTTTCAACTTACAAAATTATTACCGGAAAACGGGAAAAACCGATATCGTTCTCGATGCAGATCGTTTTTCCGAAGGAGAAAAAGGAAAAATATCCCATCGTCATCGACGGCGACGGATGCTTCAGATATATGTACACAGATGCGTTTATGAAGCCGTTTCAGGACGGGGGCATTGCCTTTGTGCGCTTTAACCGGACGGAGCTTGCGTATGACGTTCGAAAGGAGCACACGGAAGGGCTGTACAGCGTATATCCCGGCATGAACTTTACCTCCCTCGCTGCGTGGGCGTGGGGGTATCACAGGTGCTTGGACGCAGTATTGAAGCTGGGCATTGCGGATGAAAAGCTGATCGCATATACCGGTCATTCCAGGGGCGCGAAAACGGCGCTGCTTGCGGGCGCAACCGACGAACGAGCGACGATCGTAAATCCGAACGCCGCCTGCTCCGGCGCGGGCGCCTGCTACAGAGTGCATACCGAAACGCTGTGCGAAGACGGCGTTGTGCGTCCCTCTTCCACGCTTGAAAAAATGGCGCTGTTTCCCGACTGGTTCACAGAGGAGCTTTTAAGCTACGCCGGGCGCGAGGATGAGCTTCCGATGGACTGCCACTTTATAAAGGCGCTTGTCGCGCCCCGGTGTCTGATCATTACGGAGGCTGTCAGCGACGCCTGGTCGAACCCGGCGGGCGTTCACATTACGCAGCGGGCGGCGATGGAGGCGTATAAATTCCTGCATGCAGAGGATAAGCTGCTTCTTCATTACAGAGACGGCTTCCATTCTCACGACGCGCAGGATACCAAAATCCTCGCCAATGTGATTGGCTACATGGCGGGGAAGGAAGCGCTCGACGAAAATATCGGCGTTTCGCCGTATGAGGATTTGGAAAAGTGCTATGATTGGAAATGCCCGGAGGAAGAATAAGGGCAAAAAAGCCTCCCGAAGAATTTTCGCTTCGGGAGGTCTTTTTTATAGTTTTATTCGCCCCTGGAATGCGCGAAGCAGCGTTACTTCGTCCGTGTATTCCAATTCGCCGCCTACCGGCACGCCGTGGGCGATTCGGGTGACCGTTACGCCCATGGGCTTTATGAGGCGGGAGATGTATGCGGCGGTGGCTTCGCCTTCCACGTCCGGATTGGTGGCAAGCACCACTTCCTGAATTTCGCCCGACGCTAAGCGGCTCATAAGCTCCCGGATTCTGATATCGTCCGGGCCTACGCCGTCCATCGGAGAAATAACGCCGCCCAGCACGTGATATAGCCCGTCGTATTCGCGCATGCGCTCCATGGCGTTTACGTCACGCGCGTCGCGCACAACGCAAACAATATCATGCCTGCGTTCGGGATCTGCGCAGATGCTGCAGGGATCCACGTCCGTCAGGTTTCCGCAGACGGGGCAGAAGTGCACCTTTTTCTTGCCGTTGTAAATGCTTACCGCAAGCTCTCGTACCTCGTTTTCCGGCATGCTCACGATGTGAAACGCGAGCCGCTGCGCGGTCTTGCGCCCGATGCCGGGCAGTCGGGAGAGCTGGTTGGTAAGGAGCTGAATTGCTTCAACGCCTGCCATTTGTCTTCGCTTCCTTTAATATCAGAACAGGCCCGGCATGCTGAGGCCGCCGGTGAGCTTGCCCATTTCACGCTCGGTGGTTTCGTCCGCCTGCTTGATGGCTTCGTTAACCGCCGCGAGAATCATATCCTGAAGAAGCTCGACGTCCTCGGGATCCACTGCTTCGGGCTTGATTTCCAGCGCCGTTAGCACCTTCTTGCCGGTCACAACGGCCTTTACCATGCCGCCGCCCGCTGTTGCCTCAAATTCGCGCGCCTCGAGCGCCGCCTGCGCCTCAGCCATCTGCTGCTGAAGCTTCTGCGCCTGACGAGCCAGCTGCTGCATGTTGCCGCCCATACCCATGCCCGGGAATCCGCCGTGTCTTGCCATATTCAAAAACCCTCCAGTTATCAGAAAATATCTTTAGCTTTTATATTATACACGATGGATTCGGTTTCGTAAAGGCAAAAGACGTGAAATCATTTTGGATTTGCGCGCGGTATATTTTGAAGGTTTGCAATTCGCGGGTTCGTTTCTCGTTTGCAACAATTTAGATATTGACGTATTTATAGTTTTATGGTTAAATATATTAGACTCATACAATCGGAGGAAAATATATGTTTGGACGGAGACCAGACGGACGCAGGCTGGATCATATTGATCCCATCGTCCAGTTTATGCCCTTTATCATGACTCAGCGCAACGACGCTATGAACCAGGTTACGCAATATGTGGATTACGAACCCCTGGGTAACTATATCAAAAAGCGCTCAAAGGTAGGCCAGAGGGTTTCGTTTATGTCTTTGATCGTCGCGGCGTATGTACGCGCGGTGTCCAAGTATCCGGCGCTGAACCGTTTTATCGTAAATAAGCAGGTCTTTGCAAGAAATGAAATCAGCATCGCGCTTACCGTTCTCAGAAATCAGGGCGATAAGGAAAACCTCGACGAAGCCATCGTAAAAATGGCTTTTGAGCCGGATGCAACGGTGGACGATGTAGAAAAGCAGCTGAACGAGAATCTGAAGGACGCGGTAAACTCCGAGGCGGACAACGAAACGGCGGATTTCGCCGCCAAGCTCATCCGCGTGCGCCCGCTGGTGCAGCTCGTCGTGTGGGCAGCAAAGCTGCTGGACCGCTACGGAATCATGCCGAAATTCATTCACAGGATCAGCCCCTTCCACGTGAGTATGGTCATCACCAATATGGCCTCCATCGGCATGCCCGCGATCTATCATCACCTGTATAACTTCGGAAACGCCTCCATATTCATTGCAATGGGCAAGATTGAACGCCAGACCGTTTATACAAAGGACGGCGTAAAGTTCAAAAACATGATCCCGCTTGGCATTGTAATGGACGAACGTATCTGCGGCGGCGCGGCATACGCGCAGGGTATGAACTACTTCAGAAAGCTGCTCGAAAACCCCGAGGAACTCGAAAAGAAGCCCGAAGTGATCAACTACGACTACGATTTTTCAAAGCTTAAAGCCAGGAAAAAGGCGAAGGAAGAAAAGAAAGCAAAGAAAAAGCAGAAATAACAAAAACGCAGGCGGCTGAAACCGGATTACCGATTTCAGCCGCCTGCGTTTTTTGGGAAGGGGCAGCAGCATAACGGAAAATAAAAACGAAGAATCCGCAGATTACAAGCCGCTTGGGGGGGGCTCCCGCAAAAAGAAAAGCTTCACAAAAGACTTCGTAAGCCAGCAAGCCTCTTTTATGCCCTTTTTTTGTTCCGCCCGTCAACGCAAGCGCCGCCGGGTACGCTCGGCGATATTACAAATCGCTGTCGCTAGTCGGCTTTCAGCCGACCTCCACACCGCCCGTCAGCGCAAGCGCCGCCGGGTACGCTCGG
>JAFQKQ010000011.1 GCA_017396845.1 Clostridia bacterium | reverse complement strand
GGGCTGTTGTGCAACAGCCCTTTTCGATTCCGTCAGCCGAGTATCGCAACCGCGCGTATGGGCGCGCCGTCGCTGTCCTTCACCTTTATGGGAAGCGCGCAGAACAAGAACAGCTCGTCTCCGACAAGATGAAGATTTTTAAGGTTTTCAATGTTTATCATATCGCAGCGCTCAAACAGTTTCTTATGGCGGGTAAGGTTTTCATCACGGATCGGATCAAGGCCGATTACATCAAATCCAATCCCCTTATATCCGTTTTGAATGATGAAATCGAGCGCCTCTTCGTTAATCACAGGATAATCGCCGAAATACTCGTCTGTTCCCCAAAGCGCGTCCCAGCCAAGACAGAACAGCAGAAAATCGGCTTCTTTTGCCTTATCCCCATATCTTTTGATATGCTCCATGGTGATTTCTTCGCCCGTTTTTACGCTTCTTACGTCAATCACCAGCGCTTTTCCCACAAACTGCTCCGCAGGAAAGCTGTCAAGCGTCTTTCCGTCCCCATAAAGGTGCGCCGGCGGATCCACATGCGTTCCGGTATGCGAAAACATCGATATTCTTGTTTCTTTAAAGCCATCCTTTTCATACGAATTTGCCGGAAGCAGCTTCGGCTTTTCCGTTCCCGGATAGACCGGCATATCCTCGCAGATCGTATGCGTAAGATCGATAACCCTCATATTTCGGCCTCCAAGCAATCGCTCGTTCGGAAAAACAATCCTCCGAACGAGCGACATTTTCTTATTCTTCTTCCGCAATCGCCACTGCGCGGTCCGGATAATTGGTGATAACGCCGTCGCAGCCGATTTCGATCATCTTTCGGATATCGCTTTCTTCGTTGATCGTCCAGCTGTTAACCTTGATTCCTCTGGCATGGGCGCTGTTTACGGTTACCTTTTTAAGCTTTTTCAGATGCGGATGTATCGCCGAGCATCCAAGCTTCCGGGCAAATTCTGCCGCGCCGAGCTTTTCGGTGTACAGAAGGCAGGTATAAATATCGCCGTGGCGCTGCTTGAACAGCTTAAGCAGCGGCGCGTCAAAGCTGGAAACGATTGTGGTTTCAATAACATTCTTTTCCTTCAGAAGCTCGTAGAGCTGATCGAGGACCTCTGCATCGTCCCGTCCGCCGCCAAACTTTTTGATCTCGATATTGATCGGATTCATGTTCTTCACAACATCCAGCATTTCGCCGAGCGTCGGCGCGGTTGTTCCCTTGTATTTTTCATCGAACTTGACGCCGAAATCGTAGGATTTGATTTCTTCAAGCGTAAGATCTACAATACTTCCTTTGCCCGTGCTCGTGCGGTCGATGGTCGGATCGTGGCATACGACAAACTGTCCGTCCTTGGTCAGATGGATATCGCATTCAATGCCGTCCGCGCCCATATCAATCGCCATTTGAAATGCAGGGAGCGTATTTTCCGGTGCATATGCCATTGCGCCGCGGTGCGCCTGTACCTGTACCTTTCTCTTCATAAATAATTCCTCCGTTCTTCGTAATTATCCGAATTATAGGGATATACCTTTGCTTCCGATTTCAATTTTTCAATCACATAAAGCGGCGGACACTGCGTTCCGCTTTCTTCTACGCTGGCGGCGCTGGCAGCCATGGCTAATTTGATCGTCTCCGAAAGCGGCATGCCGGCATCTATGCCGTAAGCAAGCGCCGCGGTCATGGCGTCGCCCGCTCCGACAGTGCTCAGCACATGCACCTTCAGCCCCTCGGCGCGGTACGCCGCATCCTTTGTTACAAAAAGCGCCCCGTCTGCGCCCATCGATACTGCGACGATCGATATATCGAGATGGTCAATCACGCTTTTCGCGCCGCAATAGATGTCGGAAAGCGATTCGAGTTCCTTTCCGAGCAGCTGCGAAAGCTCCGATTCATTGGGCTTTATCAGATACGGCCCCGCCTTTACGCCCTCTGCAAGCGTGCGGCTGTCCGCGTCCAAAAACACGCGTACATCCTTTTCCTTAAGCCTTTGAGTCCAGTCATGAATCATTACGGCGCTTGCACCTTCAGGAATTTTTCCCGCAAACACCACGATATCGCCGGGCTGTACCCGCTTGGTAAGCTTTGTCATCACGCTTGATAAAACGCGCTTGGACACCGGCGCACCGGGCTCGTTGATATCGGTTGTTACATGATTGAGCGTATCTACAACCTTTATATTGGTTCTGGTTTCCTTCTGCGTAATCACGAAATCATTCTCTACGCCCATATCATTTAAGCAGTTTTTGATATATTTCCCCGTATTGCCGCCCAAAATGCCCATTGCGCAGCTTCTGCCGCCGAGCGTATGAATGATTTTGGAAACGTTTATGCCTTTGCCGCCCGGATCATCTCTGAACGACTGAATACGGTTCACCTTTCCGGCTGCGAAATCCGGTATGACCACCGTACGATCCCGTGCAGGATTGAGCGTTATGGTATAAATCATTGAGCGCCCTCCGAATAGTGTTCTCGAACAAATTATACACCAAATTTCGCAAATGACAAGCCATTTTCTTAAATATCTATCGAAAACAAATTGACATCCGCTATCCATTTTGATATATTTAATGAGGTTATTCAATTTTAAAGGAGTGAAATACATGGCGAAACTGAAAATCGGCGTCTTCGGCGCTTATCGCGGTATGACGATGGTAAACGTGCTTCTCAATCATCCGGACGCGGAGCTGGTAGCCGTTTGCGATAAATTCGTGCCCGCGCTGGAAAAGGCCGGAAAAACCGCAAAAGACGTAGGTCTCAATATCGCATTATACGAATCCTTTGATGAATTCTTCAAACATGATATGGACGCAGTGGTTCTTGCCAATTACGCAAACGAACATGCGCCTTTTGCCATCCGCCTTTTAAAATCCGGAAGGCATGTACTGAGCGAAGTTCTCCCCTGCGAAACCATCCAGCAGGGCATTGAACTGATTGAAGCAGTGGAAGAAAGCGGCCTGGTATACGCATACGCCGAAAATTACTGCTACATGGATCACACCTTTGAAATGCGCCGCCGCTATGAAAACGGCGATATCGGCGATATCATGTACGCAGAAGGCGAATACGTACACGACTGCGCCGGCATCTGGCCCTCCATCACCTACGGCGAACGCAGTCATTGGCGCAACAATCTGTTTCCGAATTTCTACTGCACGCATTCCATCGGCCCGATTCTTACCATTTCCGGCCGCCGTCCCGTTCGTGTAAGCGGCTTTATCACCCAGAGAAATTTAACCGTTCCGCCGCTTGGACTTAAGAGCGGAGAAGTGGGCGCCGTAGAAATGCTTACCCTTGACAATGGCGCAATCGTAAAGAGCGTACACGGGCATTTGAAGCGCGAGCCGGGCAGCGTAAACTATGAGGTATACGGCACAAAGGGCTCCATGGAATCCCAGCGTTTTCCGCCGTCCTATCAGGGCGAGCGCCCCGACGAGATTCAGGTTTACATGGAAGGCGACACGGTATGCCAGGGAACGATGGAACGATATACGCCCCAAAAGTTCGTAGACGGCGACCTTGCCAAAAAATACTCCACCCACGGCGGCAGCGATTTCTACGCCACCCATTTCTTTATTCAAAAAATCCTCGGACGAGAGGACGGCATGCATTATTCCATCGACGTATATACGGCGATCGATATGGGCATCTGCGGCATTTTGGCATACCGCTCCGCCCTCAACGGAAACGCGCCCATGGAAATTCCGAACCTTCGAAATCCCGATGAGCGCGAAAAGTGGAGAAACGATACCGCATGCACAAACCCCGCCATCGCGGGCGATCAGCTTCTCCCCTGCTATCCGAGCGGAAATATGGAATACCCAGACGAGGTATTTGAAAAAGTAAGAAATATGTGGCTTGAGGAGTATAATGCCTAATCCTTAAATCTTCTCATCGCCCAGCACTCTCTTTCGAATGCTTTCCATTCTTTCATCCAGCTGCGCGCTCATCAAAGCGCATTGTTTCAGTTCCTCGGTAAGCGCCTCGGCGTCGGGCACATCCTTTTTGTACTTCAGCTTATGCTCGAGGCTTGCCCAGAAGTCCATCGCTATGGTGCGCAGCTGGATTTCAACTTTCATAGGCTTCTTTTTATGCGCAAGGAAAATCGGCACCTCCACAATCAGGTGAAGGGATCTGTAGCCGTTTTCCTTGGGCTTTTTTATGTAATCCTTTGCGCGGATGAGCGCAATATCGTCCTGCTTCAAAAGGCAGTCCGCCAAAAGATATATATCCTCCACAAACGAGCAGATCACGCGCACGCCCGCCACATCGCTCAGGTTTGCCTCCAGCGATTCAATCGTCATGGGGTAATTGTTCCGCAGGATTTTATCCACTATGCTCGCAGGCTCCTTGAGCCTGCTTTTGATGCTCTCTATGGGGTTTCTTTCGTGCTGCACGGAAAATTCCTGATTCAAAACATTCAATTTGGTCTCGATTTCCATCATGGCGCATCTGTAATATGCCATGAGTTCTCGAAACGGCCTCGTATTACTGTACAGCCATTCCATACCGCCTCGAAGCAGCGCCTCCTCCGACACGCCATGAATGCGCATTTTAAGAGGATGCTCCATGGGAAGCGCATAATTCCGTTCGTTCACCGTTTCTCCTCCCGTAATTTTCCGCCGATCAGAAGATTCATCACATGATTTCGCGCTTCATCCAAAGGAATTCCCGCGCGTTCCGCATATTTTTTCAAGTCCTCATATTCGGCCTTTTGCTTTTTTATACCGTATCCCTCGCCCGTCTGCACCGAAACGCGTCCGTGAGGCGTTTCAAGCGCCGTCTGCGAACGCGTAAGAAAATAGGTGGTAATCTCCGTTCTTCTTACGCCGTAGGTAGACGTATTGACCAGCATGGACTTTGCCAGTCGGTCTGCGTCCTCTGCCCGGCATATCACGTTGATCTCCATGCCCGGCCGATCCTTTTTCATCTGTACAGGAACGATATATACCTCCTTCGCGCCGTCTTTCATCAGCTTCTCCCGCGCAAAGCCTATATCCTCGCCCTTCATATCATCTACATTGCAGTCCAGCCGCACCATTTTTCCATTAGGACCCTCGCCGCACATATTCTCCCGCCTCCCGCTCAGTTTGCCTTTGCATATTTCACATTCGTATACGCATCATGAATGATTCTCATCGGATCGTTGTTCAGATCCAGCCACTCCCTTGCCCGCCTCTCATCCAGAATCACAGGCATTCGCGTATGAATAAATTCGATATCGGGCGCGGCGCTTCTCGTAAGAATCACAAATTCCATATCTCCGCCGTCTGCAGACGGCCTGTAAAGCCCCGACATATATATCAGCCCATCATCCGCCGACAGCCTGTATTTTGTCTTTTCCCCGCCCTTTTCCCATTCGAAATAACCGGACGCCGGCACAAGCAGCCGTCTGGAAGAAAGAAGCGGGCGAAACATGCTCTTTTCATGAATGGTTTCGCTTCGGGCATTGATAAGCTTTTTGTTCTTCTCCATGGAAAAGCCCCATTCCATCAGAAAGGGCGTCGGCGTCATGCGGCGGTTGTTGGCAACGACGGGCGCTCTGTCTCCGGGATATATTTCGCCCGTCTTCACAGAAAAAACCGATCCCCGCGCCGTTTCCCTGCGATTGAGCGCGTCAATCATCTCAGAGAGGATCCTATGCATATCCTCCGTCTGAATATAGTATCTTCCGCACATACGCTTCCCTCCCTTTACTCACTTTAGTTGAAATATGCGCATATGTCAAGTACAATATTTCGATGAAAAACAGGCTTTGCCGTTTTTCATAAACGGCGGATGCCATTTTGCCGCGCCCGCCTTCACGCTTCACTCTTTTTGCTTCGGCGCAGCGTATTTCACCCGGTCGTCCTTTAAAAATCCGACCGGATGAATCGTCTGCTCCTCCTTGGGATTGATCTGGGCAAACGCCTTGTCGAACATGACGATGCCCCTTCTCACCACCTGATGCCCGTACCTTGTGCGAAGAGAATCAATTGCGCTTTCCAGATTTTCGCGCTTGATTTCCCGTTCGCTCACGCCGAATATATCCATCTGCTTGGGCTCGTCCGCGCTTACAAGGCGCGCGCAGGACACGCCCATACTCCGAAGCGGCAGATGATCCATGTACTTTTCCATAAACAGCCGAAACGCGGCTTCCGCAATCTCGCCCGACAATTGACTCGGGCGTTCAAGCGTCCTTTGACAGCCGCATACGGATAAACCCGTATCCCGAACGGATATGGACACGCATTTGGCCCGAAAGCCGTTTTCGCGAAGCCTCGCCGCCACAGATTCGCTGAGCAGATAGATCATGCACTTGGCGTCTCGGATGGTTTCAATGTCGTGCGGCGGCGTGGAGGAATTCCCGATGGATTTTATGATCTCCTTTTCGTCGATCTTCATAACCCGCGACTTATCAAGCCCTAAGGCAAAGGCTTTCAGCATCATGCCGTTTACGCCGAATTTCATCTTCAGCATGTCCGTTTCGGCATTGGCCAGTTGACCGATGGTAATAATTCCGATTTCCATCAGCTTTCTTGCGGTTCTGGGCCCCACATATATCAGATCGCTTGCCGGAAGCGGCCATACGATGCGTCTGAAATTTTCCTCCGTAATCACCGTCACCGCGTCCGGCTTTTTATAGTCACTTCCGAGCTTGGCAAACACCTTGTTAAACGAAACGCCCACCGATACCGTAATTCCAAGCTCCCCGGCAATCCTCTTTCGAATATCGTTGGCGGTCATCTCGGCAAGGCGCATATCCATGTCGGGATGCGAAATATCCAGCCAGTTTTCATCCAGACCGAACGCCTCTACGCAGTCGGTGTACGTTTCATAGATTTCCCGCATTCTCTTGCTGTAGGCAACGTATTTGGGATAATCCGGCGGCACCACCACAAGATTCGGACATTTCTGCTTTGCCTGCCATATCGCTTCCCCCGTCTTAATTCCGTACGCCTTTGCATTTTGATTCTTGGTAAGCACAATTCCATGCCGCGCCTCCGGATCCCCGCACACCGCCACCGGCTTTCCCCTAAGACCCGGATGCTCCGCGCATTCCACCGACGCATAAAAGCTGTTCGCGTCCGAATGCAATATAATCCTCTGCATTGCGCTTTTCCTCCGCATTCCCGTTAATCGAACATATGTTCTTTCTGCTGAATTATAGCACATGTGTTCGGTTTCGTCAACCATTTTCTCGAACATACGTGCTGTTAATATATGGAGAAGCGCAAAAAAGAGACCGCCGCATTTTCAGCAGCAGTCTCCAGTACTGATTCGATTTTTCCAAAAAGCCTTACAGGCTCTTTCCCTGGCTCTTTAATTCCGCCGCGATGGCGTTCACCTGACGCTTTTTCCAGCCGCCCGTCAGATACAGAACCACGGTAATGAGCATTCCGAGCATCCAGGAAGCGAGAAGCGACACGAATACCATCTTCTCCTGCGTAAGCAGCTCAGCACCCATATTCTTTGCAATATACACAAGGGTATATGCAAGCGGTACGCGCACGATAACTGTGGTTGCAAACGAAATCCACATGGGGGCCATGGTATCGCCCGCGCCGCGCATAACGCCCGAGAGCACCTGCGTAATCGCCATTGCGATATAGCCTATGCAGATGATATACATCATCGTCATCGAAAGATCGATCAGCTGCTGGTTGGGCGTGAAAAGACCCATCAGCCAGGGGCCTCCTACGAGCACCAAGGGCGTAAGGATGAGCGCCGTAGCCAGCGACATGATCAGGCCCTGCTTGGTTCCGATACCGATTCTGTCGATGCGCTTTGCGCCTACGTTTTGGCCGACATACGTGCTCATCGCCTGTCCGAAGCTGAAGTTCGGAAGCATGGCATAGCCGTCCACGCGCATAACCATTATGTTACAGGTTACAAAGAGCAGATCGCCGAAGCCGTTGATCAGGCTCTGCACCAGCATCATAGCGGCGGAGAAAATCGCCTGGGTGATGCCGGAGGGAAGTCCGAGCTTTACAATCGCAAGCACGATTCCCTTTTCGATCTTCAGAACGCGCTTATTGATATCGAAAAGATTTCTCATGCAAATGAGCTTGATCAGACACAGAATCGCAGAGATAAACTGCGCGATAACGGTTGCCAGCGCCACGCCTGCAACGCCCATCTTATCAACAAACAAAAGATCCAGAACCACGTTGATAACGCTGGTCAGAACGAGGAATCCGAGCGCCGAAAGGGAGTCGCCAAGACCCCTTAATATGCCGGAGAAGATATTGTAAAAGAAAAATCCGGCCGTTCCGATAAAGGCAATCATCAGATAGTCACGGCTGGCGTCAAACATATCCGGCATCGTATTCATCGCTTTCAGAAGCGGCGTCGTGAGAAGAGGCCCTGCGATCATAATGATCACGCACGCAATCGCGGTGATCGATATGCAGTTGCCGATCGTTTTGGAAAGCTTCTCTCTGTCACGCGCGCCGAAGAACTGGGATACCATAATGCCTGCGCCTGTTGAAATGCCTACGAACAGCGCAAGCAGAAGGTTGATGATGGGGCCTGCGTTTCCTACCGCGCCAAGACCCGCTTCGCCCCACTTGCTGTTGCCTACGACTACTGCGTCGACCGTGTTGTACAACTGCTGCGCAAAGTTTCCCAGCAGCATCGGAAACGCAAATTCCGCAATGCGCTTCCAGGGCGCGCCCACGCACATATCGCGCGGTGCGAAGAGCTCTTTGAATTTCGTAAACAGATTTACCATGTATATCCTCCCCACCGTATAGAAAAACATCTTATTTATTGTATCATCATTTTTCGTTTACCGCAATCAAGAGCGTCAACATTTCACAAGCTCACAACACTCCCGCCTATTTTCACAACCTATGCGCCCGAAAAAAAGCACCGTCTTCCTCCATCCTTTTCGCCCGTTGCGCCGTTCAGATATTTTCGTTATATTTTCGCTTTTCCTCCGCTGTTATCAATTGACTTTTGGTGTTGATAGTGATACGATTACGCAATCAGAAAACCGGAAGAGGGGTGTTTTATGGATCAGTTCATGGACTATCTGTTTCCACATATTTTCGATCAGCCCGCTTACATCGACATCATCATCCGCATCATAAGCGCGATACTGATCGGCGGCATCATCGGCTTTGAGCGCGAAAAGCACAACCGCCCGGCGGGACTCAGAACGCATATTCTCGTATGCTTGGGCGCATGCTCCATGGCGCTGATCGAGTGCCTGATTTCGTCGGAAATGCTATCGGCAAGCGCCGGAGACACGGGCGTTACGATCACATTCGGGCGAATCGTAGCGCAGGTCGTAAGCGGCGTGGGCTTTTTGGGCGCGGGCACCATCGTTCTTTCCAAGCGCAAGATATCGGGGCTTACCACCGCAGCCTCCCTCTGGAATGTTGCATGCATAGGCATCGCCGTCGGCTACGGCTTCTATTTCGTGGCATACCTCGCCTGTTTTATGATTCTGATCGTACTTGCCTTGCTGTCCAAGATTATCCGCGTGAATACGGAAAAGCGGGTTGAGGTCAAGTTCATTCACCGCGTGGAGACCATGGACTTCATAAACGCCTACTTCGAAGAGAAAAACATTCAGGTGCTCGATATCGACTTCCACGTAGAAATCACAGAAAAAAACAACCTTTACACGAATGTATATTCGCTGAAGCTTCCGTCAAAGGTTTCCTACACCGACATCGTGGCGCACCTGTCGGAATTCAAAAACGTTCAGGGCGTAAGAACCACAAATCTCTGATATTATGCATCCTTACATCACTGTTTTCGGTTATCCGCTTGCATCCTACGGCCTTATGTACGCGCTGGGCGTAATCGCAGCGCTCATTTTCAGCATGATTTCCGTAAGGAAGGCGCGCCTTCGAATGGATCTTGCGTTTATTCTGTTTACAATGTCGCTTTTCTTCGGAATCAT
>JAFQKQ010000107.1 GCA_017396845.1 Clostridia bacterium | reverse complement strand
CTGAGACCAGTGAGACAGGAGAGAATCAGGCACAATTTATAGCCAAAACTGCCGGAAAATGACCTTTATTCGCCACTTGTAGACACCAGAGATAGATTTGGTAAGCGAGTGGGAATAATGAACAGCCTCCGTTTTTCCCAGTAAACACGGGCAAAGGCGGCATCTCAAAACAGATTTGATACTGTTTTGATACTGTCATCAAAATTCCCACAATAATCACACAAGAGGAAATCCCTCCTGTATGAACGCTTATGTTCATGCAGGAGGGATTTTTTATGCTTTTGGTTTTCTGTTGGGAAAGAAGTCCTCCATCCACTGAATGTACTCTTCCACCGTGATTTTGCCGGCAGAGCACTCGTTCCGCAGGGTAATGGCCTGATACTTCCACTTCTTGAAATCGGCTTCCCGGATCTGCTTGACCCGCACTCTGGCAGCGTAGCGTTTGTAGTACTTGTTGTAAATGGGTAGTAGCCTCTTCCTTGCTGGCTTTCAAATAACGCTTCTTGAATTCTGGATTTCTCTCAAACTCGATTGTCTGAAGGAGGCTGAAAAGACTCTGAAGCTCTTGATGCATACCCGATGAATCATCATCAATATGAGTTGGAATTAATATCACGGCTGCATCCCATGCATAATCCCGAGCCTGGTCGAGATTGCCCAAGTTTTGTTCACAAATCGCGAGATCGATCAAGCAACGAGCAACATAAATAATTCTCTCCGAATAAAGTCCATTAAGGTGAAGTGCCTTCTCGGGATAGTGCTTAGCTTCAGAATAGTTCCCGTCCTTAAGATGGGCCGCGCCAATGTTAGTGTATACCTGCATCAACATCAGGTAATGAGAAACCACCTGCAATCATTACAGGAGAGCAACATAAGTCGCTCATTTTCTTGATGAAGCGCTTGCCTTCATCATTTTGAAGCATAAAAGAAACGCCGCCGGACATGCCGTAAAGCTCAAATTGGTTCAGCATTTCCACATCCATTCCAAGGACCATCATAGCTCTACGCGTTTCTTTAGTTTGTTGCGACATACTCTATTGACAACTACAATACTTCGTGATATGATGTATTATGCAATGGGAGGTATTATATGGATATACAGCTTAAGCGAGGGCTGCTGGACGTTTGCGTTCTGGCTGCGATCAAGGATGAAGATTCATATGGGTATAAAATCATTAAAGATATGAAGCCGTATATTGCGCTTTCCGAATCGACGTTATATACCATTCTGAAGCGATTGGAAACGGCGGATATGCTGACTGTACGCACCGCGGAACACGGCGGAAGACTTCGGAAGTATTATCACATTACCGGCGCGGGGCTTAAGCGGATTGAAGATTTTAAAGCGGAGTGGAACGAAATCATGTCGATATACCGATTTGTAACCAAGGGGGTTGAAAGCAATGGGTAAAAAAGAATTTCTTGCGCAGCTGCGAAAAAAACTATCGGGCTTGCCGCAGGAGGATATTGAGGAGAGCGTGCTGTTTTACAGCGAAATGATCGAAGATCGGATGGAAGAAGGCGTTTCGGAGGAGGAGGCGGTTTCGGCAGCAGGCTCGATTGACGATATCGCTGCGCAGATTGTTGCGGAGACGCCGCTTGTGAAAATCGCCAGAGAGAGATTAAAGCCGACAAGGCGGCGAAGCGCGGGCGAAATTGTTCTTTTGATTCTCGGTTCTCCCATTTGGCTTTCCCTGGTTATTGCCGTATTTGCCGTTATATTTTCGCTGTATGTTTCGCTGTGGGCTGTGATTGTTTCCGCGTGGGCGGTCTTTATATCGCTCGCCGTCTGTGCCGCCGGCGGCGGACTGGCATGCGCCGTGTATGTGGGAAGCGACAATGCTGCTTCGGGACTTGCTGCGCTTGCCGCAGGAATGGTCTGCGCAGGGCTTTCGATCTTTATGTTCTACGGATGCAGAGCGCTTGCGAAGGGTATGCTGATATTCACAAAGAAAACGGCGATATGGATGAAAAAATGCTTTATTAAAAAGGAGGCGGCATTATGAAAACGAAAGCAAAGCCGCGGTTTAAAATGGCGTCTTTTTTGATCTTGTTTGGCGTCATTCTTTTTGCAGGCGTAATGACAGCGCTCAGATGGGATTTCATGAAGCTGTCAACAGTCAAACATGAAACCAATGCGTATGAAATCACAGAAGCGTTCGACAGCATTTCCATAAATACAGATACTGCGGATATCACATTTTTGCTTTCTGATGACGGCAAGTGTTTGGTAGAGTGCTTCGAGGAAGAAAATGCCAAGCATTCGGTATATGCGAAAGACGGCGCGCTCACCGTTGAACGAAACGATAAAAGAACGGTGTACGACTTTATCGGATTTAACTTCGAAACGCCCGGAATAACGGTATATCTTCCCCAAACGGAATACGACTCGCTTTTCATCCATGCGTCTACCGGAGATATTGATATACCGAGGGATTTCTTTTTCAATAAAGCCGACATTTCCGTAAGCACAGGCGATATTGATTTTTGTGCATCCGCATCTGAGCAAATTAAGATGAAAACGAGCACAGGGGATATCAGCGCGGAGAATATCACTGCCGGCGCATTGGAGCTTTCGGTTACTACCGGACGAGTGACTGTTTCCGGCGTAAAGTGCGAAGGCGATGTAACGATTGGCGTAACAACGGGCAAAGCGTTTCTTACCGATGTTGCGTGCAATAGCGTTATCTCACGCGGAAGCACGGGCGACATTACTTTGAAGAATGTTGTTGCCAAGGATTCTTTTTCGATTAAGAGAAGCACGGGAGATATAAGGCTTAACGGCTCGGACGCCGCCCGCATTTCCATAAAAACGAGCACAGGCGACGTAAGCGGAACGCTGCTTTCCGGTAAAGAGTTTATCGCCGACACAAGTACCGGCAGCATAAATGTTCCGGATACGATTTCGGGAGGAAGGTGCGAGATCACCACGAGCACGGGGGATATTGAAATAGAAATAGTCTCCTGAAACGATGCGCCAGCCGGTGTATGATATATTGATCGGGAGCAGGCGGAACGATGGGCATGAACGAAGGCGAAGCGTGAAGGCAAAACGGTCGGCTGTGTATCGGGCTATGCATTCGATGTAGTGTGAGCGAAAAAAGCATTACGGAAACAATGCTATAGACCGCTTCATTTCCGCGAGGAGCGGGGCGTGAAAGAAATAGAAAGAGGATCAGGCGCAGCGCTTGATCTTCTTTTTTTTTGATTATTTATTGACATATGCCGGAAATGATGCTATCATATAAATGGCATATGTCAGAAACTAAGCTGGGGGGTGAATTTTCTGCCGAGACCCAGAAAATGCAGGAAGGTATGCGATATGCCGCATTCGCAGCAGTTTATACCGGAAAGTATTGGCTGTGAGGATGTTATCACCATGACCGTGGACGAATACGAGACAATCCGCTTGATTGACAAGGAAGGGTTTTCTCAGGAAGAATGCGGCGCATATATGCAGGTTGCCCGCACAACGATTCAGCAGATTTATGCAAGCGCCAGGAAAAAGCTGGCCTCCGCCATTGTAGACGGCGCTGTTTTGAGGATTGAGGGCGGCGATTATCAGCTTTGCGACGGCATGGGGCATGCCTGCGGCTTGGGTGGATGCCATAGACGCGCATGCGGCCATATGAGACGAGAGGAACAATGAGAGATTCTGAAAGGAGCTATTTTATGAAGATTGCAGCAACCTATGAAAACGGACGGATATTCCAGCATTTCGGCCATACCGAGCAGTTTAAGATCTACGAAACGGCGGATGGAGCCGTAACCAAAGAGATGGTAGTGAATACCTGTGGCAGCGGTCACGGTGCGCTGGCAGGATTTTTGAAAGCTAACGGCGTAGAAGCGCTGATCTGCGGAGGCATAGGAGGCGGCGCACAGATCGCGCTGGCCGAGGCCGGGATCAAGCTCTATGCCGGTGTTGCCGGGAGTGCGGATGAGGCGGTGCAGGCGCTTCTTTCCGGAACGCTCGCCTTTGATCCGGCTGCCAAATGCAACCATCACGAGCATCACCACGATCATGGCCATGAGTGCGGAAGCCATGGATGCCATGAGCATCACGATTGCGGGCATCATCATTGATGCGCCCGGCGTCTTTTTGAAATAAACGGCTGAAACTCTTTGAGAAGCCGGGAGGGCAAGAGGACGGAGCAGGGGCAGCCCCCTTAAGCGCTAAGAATTGCTCTTTTAAAGACAAATGCGGAGCAGGAACGCTTATGCCGCGTTTTGCGGGAATTTGATAAATGCAAAAGAAATTGAAAGTTAAAGGATACCGCTGTCAAACGGCGGTATCCTTTTTGTAAGATTCAGAACCCCTTCTCTTGATTTCGCGCCGCCTCTTTCATAAAGCCCGCTTTCAATACTTCTTTTTTGCAATTTCCGTGTATTTTTTTACCATCTCCGCTTTGGCGGCTGTATACCCGTCCCTGTCGTGTTCAAATCTCTTCCAAAGCTGTAACTTGAGCGCCTCATATTCCTTTGCCGCATCCCGGTTTTCGTTCAGATAGTTTCGGAAATATATTTCGTCGTTATCTCCGCATAAGCGAATATGGATGTGAAACACTTTTTCCGCAAATCCCTGCTGCGTATACCCTTTATTGAGAGAAGCGCGCGCGGAGGTTTGGTTCATAAGGAGATAGCCGTTTTTCTTAAGAACGGCAACGGCGGACGCCAATTCGTTTTCATCGGCAGTTTCAATCAGAATATCGATAATCGGTTTTGCCCAAATGCCGGATACGGCGGTGCTGCCGATATGATGGATTTTTGCGCTTCCGGGAAGCAGCGGTTTTAGACAGGCTTCCTCATCGTTATACCAATCGCTCCAGCGTTCATCATGCTCGGTAAGGATAATCGGAAACAGCGCCCATAATTCCTCTAAGGTCATTTCGGACAATTTTTTCATATAATCCCCCGTAATTCCGCGTTTATTTGCGAAAAGCAGCGCCGCTTAACAGCGTTTGAAACGCAAGCGGTGCTTTCCTGTTTATCTTACTACCGAAGAATGACTGTAGATGTAAAACTCTTCCTGGCTCGGCGCCCAGGCTTTTTCCTTTGGCGGGAAACCTGCGTCGAAGGCCTCTACTGCTTCCGTATCATCGCAGCAGTCGGCGGCGGAGGAGGGGATATACATCCACTTTTTACCGTCAAGCACGCCGGGAACGAGCTCGCATACGAGGAGTGCCGTGGGGAAATTGTCTTTTACGACAAAGCTTACGTTCTTCTTTTTGCAGCTTACAAAGCCGCAGCTTACGTAATTTCCGGGATTTCCGAAGTTGATGTTTACATCGTAGCCCATCAAGCGCGCTTTTTCAAAGGAATACTGAATCAGTTTTTTTCCTACCTTCTGCCTCTGAAATTCGGGCGCAACGGAGATCGGACCAAAGGAGAGAATTTCTTTTCTTTCGCCGTTTTCATCCTCAAGCCATGCTTTTGTATACATAATATTGCCGATAATTTTTCCGCCCTTTTCGGCGACGAACGCAAGCGCCGGGATAAAATCCGGATGCGAACGCATGGTATGAACGAAATAGTGCTCGTCTGCGCCCGGTTTATATACGTTCCAGAACGCCTCGCGGGTGAGCGCTTCTACTTCCCGAAAATCTTTTTCCGTTTCAAGACGGATGATGATGTCCTGATTCATAGGAATCCCTCGTTTTCCATGAATTATTTTCTTGAATGTACAGGCAGCCGATTGATATGCTCTGCCGCTTGTTCTATTTCCTGAAATATCGCATAAGCAGGTGCAGCATAATAGTATCAGCTCTTATCATTATTGTCAATGCAGTTTTTCGCGCATGTCTGGAATCCCATTAAAATTTCAAAGCCTTATATATTGTAACTATTGCTTTGTTCCTATATAATAAAGAAAACCGCTTTAGGAGGAATGATGCGTGGAGAAGAGAATATCCCCTGAGGTACTGAAAATCATTAAAAAGATGCAGCAGAATGAGCTTACGGAGAGCTGCATATACGAAAAGATCGCTTCTTTTGCTAAAGGAGAGGAAAATAAGGCGACGCTCATGCGCCTGGCTTCCGAGGAACGGGCGCATTACCGGATCTGGGAAAAATATTCCGGCGTTAAGATGAAGCCGGAAAAGGGCAAGATTTTCAAATATGCCTTTCTCGCTCGTACGCTGGGATTCACATTTGCCGTAAAGCTGATGGAAAAGGGCGAAGAGCATGCGCAGGATGAATATACCCTTCTGTCAAAGGAGGTTCCGGAGAGCGCGATGATCCGCCGGGAGGAGGAGGAGCACGAAAAAGCGCTTCTTGAAATGCTGGATGAAGAGCGGCTTCAATATGTGGGCAGCATGGTGCTGGGACTTAACGACGCGCTGGTGGAGCTCACGGGCTCTTTGGCCGGGTTTGTATTTGCGCTTCAGAACAACAAGCTCATCGCCTTGTCCGGTTTGATTGTCGGCATATCCGCAACATTCTCCATGGCCTCCAGCGAATTTCTGGCCGCCCGGAGCGAAGGCCGAAGCGATGCGCTGAAATCCTGCAGCTACACGGGAATTGCGTATCTGCTCACGGTGATCATTCTGATTGCGCCCTATCTTTTGATGCCCGCAGGGCAGTTTATACCGGCCCTCATATGCATGCTGGCGGCTGTGATTCTGATTATCGCGGGATTTACCTACTATACCTCCGTTGCGCAGGGCAAGCGCTTTAAATCCCGTTTTCTGGAAATGGCGGGAATCAGCGTTTCTGTGGCGGTGCTGTCGTTTATCGTAGGCATATTGGCAAAGAAGTTTCTTGGCGTGGATCTGTAAAGCAAACGCAATGGGCGGGAGAATGCTATGATCATTGAAACGGACAGACTTATACTTCGTACGTACACATGGGATGATTTCCCTGCGCTTTATGAAATCCTCTCCGACCCCGTAACCATGGCGCATTATCCCAAGCCCTACGACGAAAACGGGGTCAGACGCTGGATTCAGTGGAGCCTTGACAATTACGAAAAGTATGGCTTCGGCCTGTGGGCGATTGTTTTAAAGGAAACCGGTGAATTCATCGGAGACTGCGGAATTACCCTTCAGAATATCGATGGCTGCACGCTTCCCGAAATCGGCTACCATATTCACAAAAATCACTGGCGGAAGGGTTATGCCAAGGAAGCAGCCAAAGCCGTTCGCGACTGGGCGTTTGAAAATACCGATTACCCCTGCCTGTATTCCTATATGAAATATACCAATGCCGGCTCGTATGGCGCCGCCTCTTCCATCGGCATGCGGAAAATCAAGGAATATGAGGATGAAGCGGATCGAATACTGTTTGTATATGCCATTACGCGCAGGGAATGGGAGAATATGAAAAACCGTCTGAATGAGCTTTTGCCGCCCAAAGTCCTTTGCATATGGAACGAATGGACGAGCGCCGTAGAAGCGCTGTACGATACGGACAGGCTGTGGGATAAGGGCTTCGGCGATTGGAAAATCGAATACAAGTACAGGCGCGGCGGGAAAACGCTTTGCACCTTTTATGCAAAGGAGAATCGCGCCGTTATACTGATTACTTACGGAAAAGCCGAGAGAGAAAAGTTTGAAAAAATCCGCGGGAGCATTTCGCAGCCGATACTGAATATCTATGACCAGACGAAATCGCTGCACGACGGAAAATGGCTCTGGATAGCGCTTGATGAAAATACGGATATAGACGATATCATCAGGATGCTGAAAATCAAGAGAAGACCCAACCGAAAGTAGGAATTTGTGCAGGGAGAATGTCATGTGTACGAGCATTGTGTCGAACCGCGGTAAAACGATCGTCGGCTGGAATCTGGATATTTTGGATCTTGAATACCGCGTCACTCCTTCGGACGCAGGCGTATTTATCGAAATCAACGATGCAAAGGAAGGCTGGCTTCCCCTCTTCGGCGCGAACGACAGAGGGGATTTTGTCGGCATGCCCACCTGCCACCCGTTTGACGAAAGAAGCAATCCCGTTTCCGATGAGCGGAATATCATTATGATCGATATCGATCTTTTGCTTAAGAAGCATACATTTTCGGAAACGCGGGCGATTGCCGAAAATATGCCCGTATGCAGCGTGCCGGGCGTTACGTTCATGGGCGCGCTTTCCGACAAAAACGGAAATATGCTTTGGATTGTTCCGGGACAGGGCGTAAAGTACCTTGAAAAGCCGGAATACGCCGTATTGACCAATTTCTCGCCCTTTAAGATGGACCGCGAAACGCATCCGTGGATGGGCTGGGACAGGTATAAAACCGCCGAAAAAATGCTTCGGGAAGCCGGAGACGATTTTGACGTACCGGACTGCTTTTCGGTACTCAGGGCGGTTTCACAGGAAGTATGCCCGACCGTTGTTTCCATGGTATTTGACGTGACGGAAAACATCGTGTACTGGTGCGAAAACAGGCGTTTTGACCGTATTGCGCACAGGCCGCTTCCCAAGGCCGAGCCCTGAAATAACGCGGCGCTCCGGCAGCAAAAAAAAGATCAGATAATTATCAAAAATCTTTTTTATTTGCGGCCACAACGCGAACTTGATCGTATAAATAGACGAAAGACAAACAGGAACAACGCACCGGCTGCTGAAAACCATTCAGCACACAGAATTCGAAAACAAGATACCGTCAAAAAGAAGGGAGCGGTTATTATGTAAAGGGAATGGAAAACAAACGTTCAAGGCAAGAAGCAATCACAAATGGGTTTGATCGGCAGTTTCCTGTTTAAGAAATCCAATCACACATACAAGAATAAGAGAATTCAAAATGAAAAGGAGAATGAATAAAATGAAGAGAAATTTTACCATGAAGGCCCTGTTTGCAGTGATGATGATCCTGGTTCTCACCTTTACCGCCGCTTTTGCAGAGTATGAAGGAGACGCTGCGCTCGCGCTCTCGCCGGAATTCTACCTGAATGGCAATCCCACGACCGGTTACACCTGGACTGCTTCCGTGGAAGATGAAGACACCGTATCCGTTCTCATGGACTACCACGCCGAAAGCGATCTCCTCGGCGCAGGCGGCACGTACTGGTTCCGCTTTGACGGCATTCAGGAAGGCTTCAGCGAGATCACCCTCAGCTACGCCCGCACCGGCAGCGAGCAGGCAATGTACACCATCGTATTCCACGTAAGGGTTGATGCGGACCTGAACGTAGTGATCTGGCAGACCGACATGAACCTGGGCGCCTGATAGATAAAAACAAGTGCAAAACATAACAGCTTTCAAGCTTCCCTTTCCTTAAAGGGAAGCTAAAGCATTTAAAAGCATCAGAAACGCGGTTAGGAGGCGTCTTTATGAAGCATAATGAAATCACGGAAAAAATCCTCACCGAACGCTTCGGCAAAGATTCGCTGATCGCCCTTGCCACTGTAGAAAACGGCATGCCGCATGTGCGCACGGTGGACGCGGTATATATAGACGGCGCTTTTTATATGATAACCTATGCGCTGTCCGGAAAGATGAAGCAAATCGAAAAAAATCCGAAGACGGCAATCAGCGGTGACTGGTTCACCGCCCACGGCGTTGGAGAAAATTTAGGCCATGTTCTGCTTCCGGAAAACGAAGAAACCATGAAAATCCTCCGCGCTGCTTTCGCCGCATGGTATGATAACGGCCATACCAACGAAGAAGACGCAAACACCTGCTTGCTCAAAATTCGCCTGACAGACGGCGTGCTTTTTTCAAACGGAACGCGGTATGATATCGAGTTTCCCGCTTAAGGGAACATAAAAGCGCAGCGCCTCCCCGCTGGAATCCAAAGAAAGCGGGGAGGCGCTGCGCTTTTGGGATTGAGGCGATGGTAATGCCTGCTTAAGGGATATTGCTTTATTTGCGGTTATGAAACCGTTCAGATATACGCCTTAAGCCCGGCCGTGATCAGCTGATCTTTAGCGCGTTCTGCGCGTTTGGTAAGATCATCCGCACTCTCGGGGAGGGGATCGGCAAGACCCAGCGCCAAATATTTCATGCGCGCCATCTGGTGATAGGGAAGAACCTTTACGCATTCGGGATGCACGGATTTCAGAAATTTGGCAACATGAGCGATGTGCTCAGGCGAATCGTTTATGTTCGGAATGAGCGGTATTCGAATCTGGATTCTTGCGCCGCGTTCGGAAAGCTTTTTAAGATTACTCAAGATGAACGCGTTTCCTTTTCCGGTGAGCGCCGTGTGCATAGCGTCGTCCATGTGCTTAATGTCGTAAAGATATGTATCGCATATGTCAAGAGTTTTTTCAAATACGCCCCAGGGGGCGTAACCGCAGGTGTCAAGACACGTGGTTATTCCTGCTTTTTTTGCGTCCTCAAGTACTTTGAGTGCAAAATCCGGCTGCATGAGCGGTTCGCCTCCGGACAGCGTTATGCCGCCGACGGTTCCATAGAAGACGCGGTCTTCAAGCGCGATGGCAAGCGCTTCTTCCGGCGTGATTTCACGCCCATAGAGCTTACGTGCGCCCGTTGGACAGGCGGATACGCACTTGCCGCAGACGATGCACTTATCGCGGTCTTTCATATCGCGCGCGCCTTGAAAGGGGCACGCGCGTGTGCACAGATCGCAGGATACGCATTTATGAGAAAACCACGCGATTTGAGGCTTCATGTCTTGACCTTCGGGGTTATGGCACCAGATACAGCTGAGCGGACAGCCCTTTAAAAAGAGCGTCGTGCGCAATCCCGGTCCATCGTGAACGGCCATGCGCTTGATGTCCATCAATATGCCGTTCATACGCATGCTTCCGCCTGCATGATGAATGTATCCTGATATTCCTTGGTCATGTCCACAAAGTTCCAGTTCCATCCGCTGACGCGCACCTGCAGATTTTTATACAACTCCGGATGCTTCTGTGCTTCGCGCAGTACGTTCGCGTCGAGCACGTTGCCCTGAAGCGCGTAGCCGCCGAGCGAATTAAACGTTCTCAGAATCTGAATCATCGCGTCAAGTCCTTCTTCGCCCTTGGTTGCGGAGGGGTGCAGCATAAAGTCGACGGGCGCACCGATGGGCATGAGGGTCGTATCGAACTTGGAGGCGGACAGAATCATTGCGGTCAAGCCGTTTCTGTCCTGCCCGAAAGCGGCGTTCAAGTTCTTGGAAAAAGGCTTTCTGGCAAATTTTCCGTCGGGGGTTGCGCCTGTCACTCTTCCGGAACGGAAGCAGCGGTCGATGGTTTCAAAGTGGCAGATGAACTGGCCGCCTCTTTTATTCTTTCTGCCGGTCACGCGCCGGATCATGTTTTCGGAAAGTTCTACGGCAAATCTGTCGGGCTCGTCCAGATTGTTTCCGTACTTTTCAGGATCGCTGTACAGCATCCTTTGAAGCTCTTCATAGCCCTGCCAGTCGGCCTTGAGCGCGTCGCGCAGCGTTGTAATGGATACGTCCTTTTGGTCAAACACATGCTTTTTCACCATCATCAGGCAGTCCGCCGTGGTGCCGATTCCCATCATGAGTACGGATGTGGAACCGAATTCAAAGCAGCTTTTGCCCGCTTCCATGCTGAAATCGAAAGTCGAGGACATAAGCGGCGTGGGATTGACCTTGCCCATGATGCCGTCGTAGAAATCACAGATTTCTATATGCTGATTGGTAAGAGAATCTATCTGCGCTTCAAACGCCTCTTTGAAATCGGCAAAGCTCTTCATGTTTTCAACCGGCATCGTCTTTGCGCCGATTTCATGACCGGAAAGCGGGTCAACGCCCTCAAAGAATGCAAGCTCAATCGCTTTTACAAGGTTGATGCGAGTTTGATTCGAGTGCTGGGGATATGCCTTGATATTAAAGTTATAGCAGCCCTGAGAGCCGAGCATATGCGGCTGAACGGGTATGCCATATGCTTTTTCCATAGCTTTTATGCCGATATCCGTATTCATGAATACGAATGAGCCGTATCCCCTGCGTATCATCGCCATCATTTTGCGGAGAACTGCGTCGGGCGTGTTTTCGCCGACAAATACATGAATTTTGAGATTACAGAGCATTGCGTCGTCATATGCGTCCAGAATTACATCTGTAAGCTCGTTGAATGCGGTTTTTCCGAATATGTCAGTACCGCCGATGGATACCGGCTGGTTATATGAGTGCTTCTGGAAATCATAGATAATAAAGAAATACTGGAAAAGCTCCTTCACCTGTTCGCGGGTGTATGCGCCGCGATAGAGGTCTTTTAAGAAATAGGGATACAGGAGCCTGTCGATGTCGCCGAGCGAGCGTACCTGCGCGCACTCTACGAACTGGCCGAGAAACTGATGAATGTGCATAAGCTGCATCGCTTCATAAATATCTTTGGGCGCGCCGCTTTCGAGAGAGCGAAGGCATTTTACGCGAAGCGGCATGCGCGGATCCTCCTGAATTCTCTCCTCTGCAAGATCGGCAAGGCGGGATATAAAGCGTATACAGGCGGTAAGCATGATTTCTACGGAATCATAGAAATCAATCTGCTCATTTGTGAGCGTATCGTGTTTATTTCGGTAATCGCGTGCGCGCTTAAGAAGCCCCGGATAGCCCAGATGCAATACGGCGTCCCAGTCGGGCACATAGTGCACGTGGTCGGGAAAGTGCGCGCCTGCGCCTGCGTAGCTTTCGCTCATGGCGGTAAGCGTCTTTTCAATGGGATTTCCCTTTGTCTGATCGCTAAAAAATTTACCAATCAGCTGATTAATGGTATTATTGGCTCCGTATTTAAGGCTGGGTACACGCCCTGCAACGTTTACGCCGAACCAGCATTTGGGGTTAACGTCTATGGCGCAGTGTTCGAGAACAAACGCACATGCCTTCGCCTTGATAATATCGGGTGATCTTCCCTGAATTTTTGCGACGGCTTTGGATGCCTCATCCTTATCTATTACGCCTGTCTCCGGCGGGAAATTCGGATTTTCGTATAGATCCAAAAATTCTCTGTCTTTATGAAAACGATTCCAAAGCATGTGTGAAGCTCCTTTAATTCAGATTATTTTGGTGAAAGCGAAGGGGACGGCCCTTTCGGGCGGCTTTGCCGCCGGAGGCTGTTGTAAAAACGAAAAGTTGCATAAAATAAGAAATTGTTGATTTACAAGCCTCCTGGCGCCCATTTTTTATTTCGCCCGTCAGCGCAAGCGCCGCCGGGTACGCTCGGCGATTTTTTAATCGCTGTCGCCAGTCGGCCTTCAGCCGACCTCTACACCGCCCGTCAGCGCAAGCGCCGCCGGGTACGCTCGGCGATTTTTTAAATCGCTGTCGCCAGTCGGCCTTCAGCCGACCTCTACACCGCCCGTCAGCGCAAGCGCCGCCGGGTACGCTCGGCGATTTTACAAATCGCTGTCGCTATTCGGCCTTCAGCCGACCTATGGAATGGAGCTTAAGCATGAGCGGCCGGTATGTGATAACGGTTTCATTGGATTCTGTTATTTATTGCCGGCAACCGCATGACGGCGCAAACGTCAGGTTCGCGCCCCCGCGAGGGGACGCGCCATGTCAGATCAACCGCCCCCGGTGGTCGCTCCCGGGAAAATCATCCATACATAGGCTTCAAACGAAGCTTCGTTTGACGATCCCATCCTAAGGCGGAGCGGGAAGTTGAAAAACGAAGCTTCGCTTGTTTTTGCCGTTCACTTCATGCAGGGTATACAATCGGGAACGGGCGGATGCATTTTTAGTTCATTGCGTCGTAGGCTTCCTGAGCGATCTGCACGTATCTTTCAATGCCGATCTCTTCAAGCGTCTGAACGTAGGCGTCCCACTCGTCCATGGAGCGGTCGCCGAGTACGAACTTGGCATAGTTCTCATTTACATAGTTGCAAATGAGCTTCTGAAGCTCTTTGTATTCAGCGCTGGTCTCGGGATCCATCAGAAGCTGCGGGAGCGCTTCGTTGCTGGTCTGCGCTACGAGGTCATAATCGGAAACAGCCTTTGCCAGTCTTCCGGTCATGCCGTTGGGATCCTCGCCGATGTAGTTGAATACGTCTACATGGCTGAAGCCGTTGCAGCGCCAGATAACGTTGGTGGAGGGAAGGATCCACTCCTGGGGCTTAAGAAGCTCGTACTTCGCGGGCTGGCCGTTTCTGCCGTTGAGTCCCTTCGCGGGATCGGCGTATGCCCACTCAATGCCTTCTCTGCCAACACGGCCGTACATGGCGGCTTCTTCGGAAAGCAAGAAATCTGCAAGGCGGAAAGCTGCGTCTACATTTTCGCAGGCAGTGGTAATGACGATGGAGCGATCAAAGGTAGGAGTGATTACGTTGGAGGATACGTATCCGTCGGGGCCCTCAAGGTTCGGAGCGATGTTCAGGCTGGCCATAAGGTCGGTAGATGCATCGTACTGATTGGAAATGTAGCTTCCGTTTACGCCGATCAGCGGATATTCCTGTGTGTTCAGAGTGAGGAGCGCCGCGTCGTCCTGCGTAAAGAAAGCGGGATCGAGGAGGCCTTCATCGAGAAGCTGCTTAAGGAACTCAACCGTCTGATGGAATTCGTCGTTTGCGCCGATGAATTCAACTTCGCCGTCGTTTACCTTAAGGTAGGTTTCTTTGTCGGTGTACTGGAATGCGCCGCCGATCTGCTCAATCAGGAAATCGCGGTTGGTGGAACCGCTCAGCGGAATTTCGTCGTCGGGATCGCCGTTGCCGTTGACATCCTCATCGCGGATTCGAACAAGCAGATCGTACAGCTCGTCAAGCGTAGTCGGCATTTCCGCGTCAAGCGCATCAAGGAACAGGCCGTTCATCATCAGGTGGTTCGTGGCGTAGATCGATGTAACGATGTCAGCCATGGTGGGAACGCCGTAAATTCTTCCGTTAATCGTTACGTGTGCTTCGCCGTTTCCATAGATGGAAGTCTCTTCGAGGAATTTATAATACTCGTCGCCGTATTCCTCAACATATTCCGTAAGATCGGTAATGTAGCCTGCGTCTACGTAGGAAGCCAGCTCATCATAGCCGAAGTAGTAGCACATAAACATGTCGGGAAGATTGCCCGAAAGCATGATGGTGTTTACCTGCGTTGCGGTATCGGTGGGAGCGAGCTCAATAATTTCAAGATCGATGCCGGTTTTTTCTTCAATCCAGAGGGTGAACGCATTGGTGTGAATGTCTTCGCACTTGGCGGCTACCGGGATTGCAACGGTGAGGGTGATGGGTTCATTTACGATCGGGAGCGTGCCCTTTGGGGTCACTTCTGCGAACGCGCCGAACGCTATTACCATCATCGAAATAGCGAGCAGCAGAGATACGAGCTTCTTGAACATGGTAGAACCTCCTTAGTTTTATATTCAGCGAATTCCATTCGCCGATTATCCTTTGACCGAGCCGATCATTACGCCCTTTACAAAGAATTTCTGGACAAACGGGTAGAGAATCCAAAGGGGGAGACATGCTATCAGAATCAGGGAATTCTTGATCAGCTCCTGAATGCCCAAAGACTCCGTAGAAGCCTCTACATCGGACAAGTCGCCTATATTTTCAATCAAAGTTGCTCGAAGATACAGCTGAAGCGGCTGAAGCTCAGGCTCATATACATAGATGAGCGCGTTGAAATACGAATTCCAATGGCCGATGGCGTACCACAGCGTGAGCACGGCGATGATGGCGCTGGAAAGCGGAAGAACCATGGAAAACAGGAAACGCATGTAGCCGCAGCCGTCGATCGACGCCGCCTCAAACATTTCTTCGGGAATTGTGGAGTTGATAAACGTTCGGCACACGATCATGTTCCATACGTTCAGCATGCCCGGGATAAGCAGCGCCCATCGGGTATTAAAAAGACCCAGATCGCGAACGAGCAGGAATGTAGGAATCAAACCGCCCGAAAACCACATGGTGAACGCCATGAAAAAGGAAATGGCGGTTCGGCCGGGAAGCTCTTTTCGGGACATGACATAGCCGGTGATGACTGTGATAAAGAGGTTTAATACCGTTCCGACCACTGTGTAGAAAAGAGAGTTTCCAAAGCCCCTTAACACCTTCGGGTTTTGAAGGTTGATTTCAAAGCCGCGAAGGCTGAAGCCCTTCGGATAAAACGTTACTTCGCCCCTTGCGACGGGAATGGGATCGGAAATCGCTCCGCTGATTACGCACATAAGCGGATAAAGCGTGAAGATCAGAAAGATTGTAAGGAATAAACCGTTCAGAAGGTAGAAAATCCGTTCGCCTTTTGTATCTTTGATGTGGCTTTTGCTGCGCATTTCGTTTTTCTCCCTTCTCACCACAATGCGGCCTGATTGAGCTTCTTGCTGATGGTGTTCACAATCATAAGAAGCGAGAAGTTGATTACGGTGTTGAAAAGGCTGATTGCCGCGCCGTAGGAATACTGCGGAGATGCGGAAGCGATGCCAACGCCGTATACATAGGTGGAAATGATCTGGGTAGTGGAGAGATTCAGGCTGTTCTGCATAAGCAGCATTTTATCGGCGCCCACGCTCATTACTCTGCCCATATCCATAATAAGGGTAATTACAATAGTAGGAATGAGGGTGGGAAGATCGATATGCCATACGCGGTGCATGCGCGTTGCGCCGTCGACAATCGCGGCTTCATGAAGCGTTGGGTCGACACTGGAAAGCGTTGCAAGATACAGTATGGTTGACCAGCCGGCATTCTGCCATATGCCTGACCATACATATATGTGAGGAACCGCTTCCGATACGCCCATCAAATCGCGGTTTGTGCCGCCCAGGGATTGAATAAGCTTTGAAATCGGACCGATAGAGGGATTGAAAAAGCGAATGAGAATACCTACGATAACAACGGTGGATATAAAGTGCGGCATGTAGGTAACGGTCTGCACTATTTTCTTATAGCCCTCTAAGCGCATGCAGTTGAGCGAAAGCGAAAGGATGAGCTTTATAAAGAAGGAAGCGGTGATTGTGTATATGGAAATTCGGAGCGTATTTTTCAGGATCAGCGGGAATTCATAATAATTGATGAACTTCTGAAAGTTTTTTAAGCCCACCCATTCGCTGCCCAGTATGCCGCCGGAAATGGTATAGTTTTTAAAAGCGATAATCGCGCCGTACATGGGGTAGTAATGGAAAACAATTAAAAACACGATAGCGGGGATAAGGAGCATATACAGCGCACGGGTGCGCCGGATACGCGTAAGGAGACTGCTGTGCTTGGGAACTATCTTGCGGGAGGATGGGGTGGTCACTGGGCATTCCTCCTAATCTTGAGACGAATTACACCTTGATCTATACCGTTTATGCGTATGTTCACAATATCATCTCGATGGTTTAATCACAAGTGCCAATTGTTGCATGTGCGTAAAATGCATGCATATGATGCAGATAACGACCGTAACTTTCTTGCAGATCGGTAAATTTTTTCATTCTATTGACTGAACTCGTGAAAATTTATATAATAAGATGCTATTTAAGATATATATTTAACGTTATGATGAAATCAGTACAGGAAAGGCGGTTATTACATGACGAACAGATCATCGCGTCTGCGCCCCATAACGCATGTAACGGCCACTGCTTTTTTTGTGCTGGTAATCTTTCTTTTGATTTATGTATTTGTGTACAACGGCGCGCAGAGAACAATGAAGGATAACGCCATCAGCCATGTATCCTCGCTTCTGGAACAGGGCGCGCGGGAAGTAAACGACGCGGTTTCAAATCTGATAAACCAGACGACAAATCTGAAATACAATGAGACATTGGTTGCGTTAAAGGAAGTAGAAACGCTGGGCAATGCGGATTTTGCAAAGCTTATAGATCTAAAGAAACTGCTTCAAAGCGTCAAACCGGATAGAGAAATGCTAAATGGCGTAATCTCGCGCATGTTTCTGCTGTTTGACGGAGAAAGTCCCTTTATCTGCGCAGCAGACGGCGGGATCTACCATAATCTGCCGCGAGCGGTTCAATCACTTTCTATCGGCGCCCAGGGAGAATCGGCGGAGGAATTCCTTGCCATTCTTCGCGGGAATGTTTCCACGCAATACGTAAGGCGGTTAACGCACGCCTTTTACGCATATAACGACGGAGAGGTATATTTATCCTGCTTTTATATCCAGCCGCTCAGCAATGTTCCCGACGATGTTTATGTTGTACTTCAGCTGAATGTTGAAAAGATGTTTGAAATGGCGATCAACGGGAACCAGGTAGGCGAGCCTGCGGGGCTTGTATCGCGAAACCGTGTGCTGTATGAATACCTCCCTCTCCCGGAAGGCGAAGAGAATCTGTTTTACAATGACGAACTGAAAACCACATTTATCTCTAAAAGAATAGACTTTCTCGGAACGACGATCTATCTTTCCGTAAGCGATGACAGTATTGTTTCGCAGATTTCAGGCTTTACAAAGTTTTTGAAGCTCTTATTGTACGTGATTTTAATTATGCTGCTTGTGCTTGTGGCTCTCTTCTCCGTGTATCTGGCCTTCCCGATGCAGAAGCTCACCCGCCGCCTCCAGTATTACGGACATACGTCCTTTTATCAGTTTGAAAACGAATACCAACGCATATCCGAAAATCTTGTTATGCTTAAGCCCGCGCTTCGGACGGCTTTAATGGATAAGCTTTTGAGAAGCGAGTACTTAACGCCCGCTGAACGCACAGCGCTGAAATCCGTTTCTCAGTTTCATGCGGAAAGCAGAATTCGCGTGGCGGTCGTATCGGACACCGGGCCGGAGGCGATGGACGAAGGACATATTTCCAAATGCGAAACACTGTTAAAGCAGTATTTCGGCGACGCAATGGTATATTCGGTGGATCCGGGCGTATTTGCAGTGCTTCATATATGCGAAGACAGCGAAGAAAGTATGCAGGCGCTTTCGGAGGAGCTTGAGCAGGTGCTTACGGCGCTTGAAGAGTGTATAAAGGATCGTAAATTTGCAGTGGGCGTTTCCGAATCTGCGAAGGGTCTTGATTATATCCACACTGCGTTTAATGACGCATATAACGAGCTTCGGGAACTCCGCGCATGGAATTTGAGCGGCGTTCGGTTCACGGAAAAGAGAAACGGTTATGAAGTGTACGGCATTTCAATGGAGGATATCGACCATCTGAACCGGCTCATAATGGCAGGATCCGAGGAGGATGCGTGCGCCTATTATGATGCGATTGCAAAAAAGGAGTTCGGAGAGGAACTTACCCTGTACCGGGAAAGAGAGGTATGCCGTCAATTCTTCTATGATATCCGCGGAATACTGATGCGGCTGAGCGGTCAATACGATCTTTCCGCCATCCGCGCGACCCTCTCCGAGTACCCCGATGCACTGCCCTTTACCCATGTGCTTTCGCTATTGAGAAACGCCGTTCATTACGCGGTTTCCTCCATTGGCGGAAGGAAAGAGGATTCGGAAAACGATCTGGCGCAGTCGATTAAGATTTATCTGCAGGAGAATTACGCCAACCCCGCGCTGTCGCTTACCGCGCTAGCAGATCTGTTTGATATGTCGGAAAGTATGATGTCGCGCTTTTTCAAGGCGCACATGGGCGTTACTTATTCCGCGTATCTTGAAAATATCCGCCTTACGGAAGCGGAAACGCTGTTGTCTTCCTCTACGCTTCCGGTAAAGGATGTAGCCGAAATGGTGGGATATGCCAACACCACCACGTTCTACAAGGCTTTCCGCCGAAAGTGGGGCGTTTCGCCGACCACGCACCGGGAAATAGACGCGGGCGGATGATATTTATCAGGAATGCGGCGCTCGAAGCGATATAACCTACAAACCCCTGCTTTCGGTGCAAAATCGAAAGCAGGGGTTTGCTTGATATTCGAAGCGGTCTGCGATTTACATGACTTCCCTTACGGCCTTTACCACATGCTCTGCAAGCAGTTTATAGCCTTCCGGGGTAAAATGCACGCCTTCCGGGGTATGCATATCGTCGGGCATTGCAGAGGAAACGGCATACAGATCGTTTACGAAGACGCCTTCCTCCTTCATAACTCTGCGGGCGGCCTCGTTAAAGGCCTCGATATCTTCATTCCTGCGAACGAGCGCATAGTTTTCTACGCGGGTGGTTACGACGCTTGTTGTGAGGCCGAAGATGATCTTTGCGTTGGGGAACACCGTCTTCATGCGCTTTGCGATTCTGTGAAGCGCATGTTCGTAATGCTCTATGGGGGTAAACGTGCCGTCGCCCGTTAAGAGGAGCGCATCCCAAAGGCCGTTGTTCCAGTGAACGACGTCGATCTTTTCGGGATCGCAATCCACCTGCGCCCATTCGTGCAGATACCTGAGCGTATGCATGACAAAGCGCGCATTTTCATTCGACCAATACACCTGCGCTTCGTTTTCCAAAAGATCGCGCACGCAGGAATCGTAGCCCAGCCGTATGGAATCGCCAACTAAAAATACTTTCTTCACAATCAATCGCTCCTGTCGTTAAGCAGATTCAGAATACTTCCTATGCTGTGAACTTTTCTTCCGTAGAACGCTTTTATCATACAACCGGAAAATCGGTTTGACAAGTGGAATTTCTTCTAAATATACCTTGTATGCTCGTAATTTCCTTGCAGACAGCTTTTAAATGCCGAAGTAATTTTTAATCATGATCGCGGTTTCTTCCGGCGGCAGATGAGTGTTGTCGATTTTGATGTAATTTTCAAACGGCAGCTTTTCACCGTCATAGGAATTCAAGCGGTATTTGCTGCTCGTTCGAATCATTTCCTTTTCGCTCCATTCAAGGTCGCGCTTGGATTCTTTGTGAAGCAGGCGGTTTTCGCTTCTGTTCCGTATGAGTCTTTCGTCAAAATCGGCGCACAGTTCGACTACGCAGCATTTAGCGCCGTTTGCCTTGAAAAGCTCTGTCAGGTTTTTCAGGTATTCAAATTCGCTTTCCATATCGAACGCGCACATATATGTAAATATCAGCCCCGGAAACTCGCCTTTGGCAAAAAGCTCGAATACGGTTTGCCGAATGGTATCGTTTAGAATTCCCCATTCTTTTTCCGAATGCGAGAAGAGTTTTCTGGAAAGCTCAATCGACATGTGATTATGGAACAGACGAAGGGAGGTAATCTTTGAAAGCGCCTGTCCTACCGTCATTTTCCCTACGGCGTGAGGGCCCAATATGATGACCAGCGTTTTAGACATAAGTTGCTCCTTTCCAGTTCAGGGATATGACAGGTTCTGTTTCAGATTTGTTTTTAATTCCCTTTCAAGAATATCCGCAAAGCGCTGTACCGCTTTAAAGAGCATATCGGCATTTATGAGGGCCTGCAGGCTGGACTTATATTTTAGCGGATTTTTTCGAACCGCGAGGGCGGTTTTCATTATGTCCGCGTCGGGGCAGAGATTGTTTTTAAGCGCCCATTCGGCGGCGTCGGTTTTAGAAATAATGCCGCCGGTTCGAAGCGTGTAAATGCACCGGGCCGTGTCCATCAGCCAGCCGAAGGAGTATAGGCTGATCTCGGCGCCTCGGGCGTACTTTCGAATGGTTTCATAATGGCGCAAAGCAGCGGCATACAGCTCGTGAAAATCGGGACGGGAGAGTTTATCCCGAATATCCTTTCCGTATAAAAGCGCGCCCTGATCGATCAGCTGCGCCGCAGAAAAGCTGTCAAATACATATGTATTGGTGATCCGTTCACCGCTTGTGCCCCAATACACCGTGCGCCCGGGTGTTTTTGTCAGAAAATTGTCCAGCGGGAGAATGCCGCCCTCAAATAAGCGGTAATAGGGATTTCCGGGTTCCTCTATAAGCATTTCCTGGCGAAGGCGGACCAGCGCTTCCGCCTGTTCCTCTGAAATATGCCCATCTGTAAGAACCAGTATGTCGATATCGCTCCATCCGAGCCTGAAATCGTCAAGAACGCTTGAACCGTACAGATAAACAGACGGGCGCAGGCCTGAGAGTTTATTTACGATTCTTTGAACCATGCTGTTTATCGCAAGCTGCCTGTCTTTTCGTAAAGAACCCTCCGGATGGAGAATGTATTTCTGATTCGGGTAATTCATTTCCGCAATCAGCCGATCTTCGATAAACCCGTATTTCTCATACAGTGCCCTCGGAGCGGCGCCCTTTTCATCGTCGGCTCTGAAAGTGGATACGGATATCTCCTTTGATCTGTCAAGATTTTTCAGCGCTTCATCCATGAGCATCGAAGCGACGCCGCGTCTGCGGTAAGTAGGGAGTACGGCCAGGCAGCATATCATGTTCTTTCCCCTTGAAAACAGCATCACGCCCGCGATCCTGCTTCCGTCCTTTACGCAGATGGCTTGCCGCTTTCCCATAAATTTAAGTACGGTTTCGCGGTGTTCCTTAAACGCCGTCTCCGTTTCCAGTCCCGGAAAATTCCATCTGACTTGTTTTACCAAGTCCATCCATCTGTCTATATCTTCGATTGCTCCATATAAAAGCTGCAAGGCGCTTCGCCTCCCGCGATTGAGTCTTTGCTTTTCCCATTATATCAGAAGAAAACGCATTTATAAATACCCAAAGCCGGCCGATTTGGTGATCGGCCGGCTTTGGGTAGGTTTACTTATGCCTTACGGCAGGTAGCCGTGGGTCAGGCGGTTTTTACGGCAGTATTCATCCGCATATGAATCACCGTATACCATGAAGGCAGGGGTGGGATAGCAGTCATCGAAAGCCGTATCTGAAATGAAAGTGATGTTTTCGGGGAGATTCATGATTCTGAAGCTGCAGCAGGAGAATGCATAATCGTGGATTTCCCTGAGGGATGTGGGAAGAACAATTTCACTAAGCTCCGTGCAGTATTCAAATGCGTAAGAGCCGATGATCTCTATGCCCTCCGGAATGACATAGGAGGATGCGGAGAAAATCGACGGATAGCATACAAGGCGGCGTTCGGTTTTATCGATCAGCGCGTCGTTTGCTACTTCAAATACCGGGTGGTCGCCCGATACATGGAAGGCGGAAAGCAGCCAGCATCCCGTGAAAGGATTCGAGGGAATCGAAACCAGAGTGTTCGGGATATATATTTCGGATACGGATTTGCAGAATTTGAACGAATCCGGATTCAGCTTCGCGACGGTATAGCCGTCGATGGATTCCGGAATATATACTTCGCTGTCGCTTCCGATATATCTTTCAATGGACGCGGTGCCGTCGCCGGAGAGATAGTAGGTCCAGTCGCCGGAGGTATATGCGTACGCGGGGGCGGGAGCCGGAGTCTCTGTCGGCTCGGGCGTAGGCGTGAAAGTGGGCTCGGGCGTAGGCGTGAAAGTGGGCTCGGGCGTAGGCGTGAAAGTGGGCTCGGGGGTAGGCGTAAAGGTGGGTTCGGGGGTAGGCGTAAAGGTGGGCTCGGGCGTGGGCGTAAAGGTAGGCTCGGGCGTGGGCGTAAAGGTAGGCTCGGGCGTAGGCGTTACAGCCGGCGCATCCAGATATACATAGGAAACGCCGCTATTTTGGCAGTAATCGGCGGCATAGGAGCCGTGGTATACAAACACGGAAAGGTCAGCGTGACAGCCTGAGAACGCGTTATTGCCGATGGATGATAATGCTTTGGGAAGGGTGAGCTGCGTAAGTGAGGCGCAGCCTTCAAATGCGCAGTCGCCGATGGAAGCGACGCTGTCCGGAATGGCAATCTCTGAAAGAGAGGAGCAGGAATAGAAGCCGTGCTTCTCGATGGCAGTGACGCTGTCCGGAATGAGAACGGAGGTCAGAGCAGTGCAGCCGGAGAATGCCATTTCGCCGATGGAGGTAACGGCGCCGGGAATAACGATCTCCGTAAGCGAACGGCAATTGACAAACAAATTGCTGCTGATGGAGGAAAGACCTTTGGGAAGGGTGATGCTTTTGAGGGAGGTACATTTTGAGAACACAGATGAGCCCATATATATCACGCTGTCGGGAAGGACGATGCTTTCAAGAGAGGTGCACTCGCGGAATGCAGAGCCGCCGATATAGGTAATGCTGTCCGGGATCGAAATCTGCGTAAGGGATGTACAGCCGAAGAAGGCTCTGTCGCGTATGGTTGCAACGGTTAAGCCGTCGATTATGTCGGGAATAGCAATCTCTGATGCGGAACCGGTGTAACCCGTAATGGTAATAGTGCCGTTATCGTTGTAGAAATATTCGAGTCCTTCCGGAATGGGAGGGCCGATATGGGAGCTGCTGATCCGGTTTTCCCGGCAATACTGCTCGGCCTTGGAATCGGGATGAACGAGAATTTGGAGGAAAGAAGCGCAGCCGGTAAAAGCATTGCTGCCGATGAAGGTTACGCTTTCCGGGACGGTGGCTTTATAAAGAGCGTCGCAGTGCCAGAAGGCGGCTTCACCGATGGTGGTTACCTGATCGGGGATTTCGATCGTGTAGAGGTTATCGCACATACTGAATGCGTACTTTTTAATGACCTTGAGGGTATCGGGAAGCGTGACCATCATAAGAGATTTGCAATTCTGAAACGCATAGTTGCTGATGACGGTTACACCGCTGGGAATTTCGATCCAGGAAAGCGCTTCGCAGTCGGAAAATGCGGAAATACCGATATGGGTTAAGCTGCTGGGAAGGGTAATCCAATTGAGCTTTTTGCACAGAAGAAACGCGCCGTCGCCGATGGAGGTCAGGGTATTCGGGAAATTAACGCTTGAGAGTGTGGAATTCTTTCTGAATGCATAATCGCCGATGGCGGTAACTTTATAGCCGTCGATTTTATCGGGGATTAATAGCGTAGATTCGCTGCCGGTGTATCCGAGGATGGTAACCGTATCGTTTTCGGTTACTTCATAAATAATGCCGCTATCCGTTTTCTTGACGGAGGGATCGCTGACGGCGACGGGTTCCCGCTCTTCGATTTTATAGGTTAAAGACTGATCCTTGCAGTATCTGAGAGCGTAGGAATTATCCGGCACTGCGAAGGAAAGCTTTGCATTGTGAGAATGAAACGCGTACGCATCGATGTATGTAACGCTTCCGGGGAGAGAAACTTCGACGAGATTCTTACAGCTTGCAAAAGCTCGGTTCTGAATGCTCTCAACGCCTTCTTCGATGGTAACGTCGATCAGCCTGTCGCAGTCGTTGAAGGCAAAGGCCTGTATGGTTTTTACGGAGCCGGGAATGGTGATGCTTTTAAGGCTCGAGCAGTAGGTAAAGGCGTGTTCGCCGATCTCGGTAACGGTGTTCGGAATCTCTATGGATTCCAGCTTGGAGTGGCTGGAGAAAGCCTTGCTGCCGATTACGGTAACCGTGTACCCCTGAATCGAAGAGGGTATGGAGACGTGGTTGGTATTGGAAATGAAGTCGGTGATGGTTGCGGTGCCGTCGCTGTTTACTGTGTATTCGAAGGTGCCGGATTTCAGCGCGGACGCCGAAAAGAGGATGAAAAGAAGACTTAGAAGGAGAAGCGAGGCCGTGCAGAGTTTTTTCATCGTGAATTCCTCCATTTGTTCAAGAATGCCGGTGAACGGGTGCGTGCGGAGTCCGTATGAAAATGCGCGTATGCATATTATGAATCAAAGCCTGTCATTTGTCCGTTTCGGCGCATTTTTGCCGTATCGTTGTTGTTGCTTCCATTATATCACGTTTTATTTACTTTCTCAATGATGAAATGATGTGTACGCTATGATTAACGGGAAATTTATTTTGGGGCGTATGAATTGTTGGATTATTGAAAAATGTTCGGATATGCTTTTTGTGACAGAGGGGTTGGATGCGGATTTCGGGAGCGGAGGCGGGCGATATAATACTAAACTTTTGGTTCAGTTATACTAAATTTAACGCGCATTGGAAGAGATGATGCATTGACAAATTCATGAGTTGGTGGTTTAATATTATCCGCATGGAAGTTTAGTTTCTCTAAACTCAGACAGTGAATGAAGCGGGGTGGAACGAATGCAGATCGGCGAAAAAATCCGGAGGCTCAGGCTTCAGCGCGGGCTTACGCAGGAGGAGCTGGCGGACAGATGCGAGCTGTCGAAGGGGTTTATATCGCTTGTCGAGAGGGATCTTACTTCCCCCTCCATTGCGACGCTTCAGGATATACTTTCCTCCCTCGGAAGCGATCTTTCGCAGTTTTTTGCGCGTTCGGGCGATGAGAAAATCGTCTTCGGCGACAATGATATCTGCGTCAAGGAGGACGAAGAAGGCCTGAAGGGCCATATTCGCTGGCTGGTGCCCACGGCGCAGAGAAACAGTATGGAGCCGATACTGATTGAAATGGCCGCGGGCGGCGAAAGCGCGCTACAGGATCCGCACGAGGGCGAGGAATTCGGATATGTGCTCGCCGGAAGCATCGTAATAGAGCTGGGCGAGAGGCGCATCCGCGCGCGCAAGGACGAAAGCTTTTATTTTACGCCCACGGAGCCACACCGCATTGTAAACGCGGGCAAAACGCCGTGCCGGATGATTTGGGTGGCAACGCCGCCGAGTTTTTAACGACGGGAGACAGGTATTATGTACGAGGATACGAAGCTCATAGAGCTTAAGTCAATCAGCAAGTCCTTCGGCGATACCGAGGTGCTTAAGAATATCAACGTGTATATCAGACGGCGCGAATTTGTGACGCTTCTGGGTCCCTCCGGCTGCGGAAAGACTACGATGCTGAGAATCATCGGCGGATTTGAAACGCCGGACGCAGGTCAGGTGATTTTCGACGGCAAGGATATTCAGAAGGTGCCGCCGTACAGAAGAAGGGTCAACACCGTTTTCCAGAAATACGCGCTGTTTACCCATCTGAATGTTTATGACAATATCGCCTTCGGGCTCAAGCTCAAAACGCCCGAGGAGCTGCTTCCGAACGTAAAAAAGCCTTCCCGCAAGCAGGTAAAGGAAGAAATCGACCGCAGAATCAGGAGAATGCTGAAGCTGGTCAAAATGGAAGGCTACGAAAAGCGCAGCGTCGACGCGCTCTCCGGCGGTCAGCAGCAGAGAATCGCCATTGCCAGAGCGCTGGTTAACGAGCCGGAAGTGCTGCTTCTGGATGAACCGCTGGGCGCTTTGGATTTAAAGCTTCGCAAGGAAATGCAGCTGGAGCTTAAGAGCATGCAGCAGCAGCTCGGCATCACATTTATCTATGTTACCCACGATCAGGAAGAGGCGCTCACGATGTCGGATACCATCGTCATCATGAACGGCGGGCGTATTCAGCAGATCGGCGACGGAAAGAGCATATATGACGAGCCGAAAAATGCGTTCGTTGCCAATTTTATCGGCGACAGCAACATCCTCCCCGGCGTAATGCATAAGGATTTCGAGGCGGAATTTGCGGGACATGTGTTCGAATGCGTGGACGAGGGCTTCAAAGAGAACGAGCCCGTCGACGTGCTGGTCCGCCCCGAGGACATTATGCTCATCGGCAGCGACGTAGGCATGCTGGTGGGCGAGGTAAAGAGCGTGCTGTTCAAGGGCGTTCATTACGAAATGAAGGTGGACACGGGCGATTTCGTGTGGAAGGTGCATTCCACCACCATGTACCCGGCGGGCAGCCGCGTGGGCCTTTCAATCGTTCCGTCCAATATTCACATCATGCGCAGGATGGAGGCGGAAGGGAAAATTGAAGCGTAGCTATTTTGCGGGTCCCTACGCCGTGTGGATGATACTGTTTACCATCGCGCCGATGATATTCGTGGTGTTCTACGCATTTCATACGACGGACGGCGGAATTACGTTTGATAACATTATCCGCTGCTTTGACGCAACCACGATGAAGGTGTTTCTCAGAAGCGTGAAGCTGGCGCTGATGTGCACGATGCTGTGTCTTTTGCTGGGATATCCGGCGGCGTATATACTTGCCAGCAAGGATTTTTCCAAATACAAAATGCTGTTTGTGCTTTTCATACTGCCCATGTGGATGAACTTCCTTCTGAGAACCTATGCTACGATGTCGCTTCTTGAAAACAGAGGCATCATCAATACGGTTCTTGAAAAGCTGGGCTTTGAGCGCGTCAACATGATCGGAACGGAGGGCGCTGTGCTTTTCGGCATGGTATACAACTTCCTGCCGTTTATGATCCTTCCGATTCATACCTCGCTTAAGAAGATGGACACGCGCGTGATTGAAGCCGCGCAGGATCTGGGCGCAAATCCCTTCCGGGTATTTGCAAGGGTCACGCTGCCCCTGTCTGTTCCCGGCGTTATCAGCGGAATTACGATGGTGTTCATGCCGGCGGTTACGACTTTCGCCATATCAAGGCTGCTCGGAAACGGAAATTTCATGCTGCTGGGCGATATGATCGAAAAGCAGTTCATGGAATCGCACGACTGGTCGTTCGGCTCGGCGCTGTCGCTTTTCATGATGATACTCATCATGCTCTCGATCGGCCTTTTGAACCGGATCGAACCCAATAAAGGAGAAGGAGGCGGAAAGTGGTGAAGCGGCTTTACAAATATCTTCGCGGCACATATCTCGGCTTTCTCCTCGTGCTCCTCTATTCGCCCATCGCGGTCATGATCGTATTATCGTTCAACGAGTCGAAGACCCGTTCGAAGTGGGGCGGCTTTTCGTTTAAATGGTATAAGGAGCTGATCTTTGAAAGCCCGGATATCATTGAAGCGTTAAAGCTTACCCTTGCCGTTGCCATATTGGCGACCGTGATCTCCGTAATCCTGGGAACGCTTGGCGCGATCGGCATCCACGCCGCAAAAAAGGGATATGCGGCGGCGCTGATCAATCTTTCATATCTTCCCATGACCATGCCCGATATTGTAACCGGCGTAAGCCTTATGCTGATGTTCGTGTTTGTAAACGGCTTCATATCGCTGCCGCGCGGGTTTTGGACGATGCTGATTGCGCATATCACATTTGACACACCCTACGTTTTGTTTTCGGTAATGCCGAAATTAAAACAGATGAATCCGAACACATACGAGGCGGCGCTGGATCTGGGCTGCAAGCCGCTTCGCGCGCTTACGAAGGTCATCATTCCCGAAATCCGGCCCGGCATCGTTACCGGCGGCCTTCTCGCATTTACAATGTCTCTGGACGACTTCGTCATTTCGTTTTTTACCTCCGAGCAGAACAACCTGTCCATGCTCGTGTATGCGGCGGCAAAGCGCGGCGTAAAGCCGAATATCTACGCGCTTTCGACCATCATGTTTATCGTGATTCTGATCCTTCTGATCATTATCAATAAACGAAGCGACCTGGAAAACATATCATAACAAAGGAGGACACCCAACTATGAAAAAGCTTTCCCTGCTTGTCGCCCTGGCACTTGTAGTCACTCTGTTTTCGGGCTTCGCGCCTGAGGCGCGCGCCGAGGAAACGCTGACAGTGTACAACTGGTACGATTATATCGACGACAGCGTAATTGAGGAGTTTGAAAAGGAAACCGGCATTAAGGTTCGTTACGTCAACTTCACCACCAACGAGGAGATGTACGTCAAAATGACCGCAGGTGGCGGACAGTACGACGTGATCATGCCGTCGGATTATATGATTGAGCGCCTTATCAAGGAAGACATGCTTGTAGAACTGGATTACTCCCTTCTTCCCAATGCCGCGGGCGTGATCGACTGGATGAAGACCCCTGCCTACGATCCCAACGGCGTGCATTCCGTACCTTACATGTGGGGAACGGTGGGCATTCTCTATAATACCGATTATGTTGATGAGGAAATCACCAGCTGGAAGAGCATTTTCGATCCGTCCTACTCCAGCGACGTATTCATGCTTGATTCCATCCGCGACTCCATTGGCGTAACGCTGAAAATGTTGGGCTACTCCCTGAATACCCGCGAGCCGGAAGCACTGGAGGAGGCCAAGCAGGCGCTCATCCAGCAGAAAAAGGACGGCATCGTACAGGGATATCTGGTCGATGAAGTAAAGGATAAGATGATCGGCGGCGAAGCTGCGATGGCGGTTATGTGGTCGGGCGACGCGATGTACGCGATCATGGAGAACGATTCTCTGGAGTACGTTGTTCCCGAAGAGGGTTCGAACGTATGGGTCGACGCCATGTGCATCCCGAAGAGCTGCAAAAACGTAGAAGCCGCGCATAAGTTCATCGACTTTATGTGCCGCCCCGATATCGCCTATAAGAACATGCAGTATATCTACTACTCCACGCCCATTTCTGCCGTTGTCGACATGATGAGCGAAGAAGAGCTGGCCTATGAAGCGCTGAATCCCTCCGATGAAGCCGTAGCCAGATGCGAGTTCTTCAATGATATCTCCGAGTACATGAGCATTTACGATAAGATCTGGATGGATATCCGCGCGTAAAGCGATAAAAGCATTACAGCATAATAAAACGGCGCATGGGCTTGAATGAGCCTGTGCGCCGTTTTGAATTGGATGCCGCGCAATGTGTTTACTGATTGCGTAAAGGAAAAAATGAATTGTCAGGAAACGCGGGGCGGGATACCTGCGGGTTTTTTATTGCGCTGCAGGTTCCGGCCGTTCAAACTACTTCTTGTATTCCTCTCTCAGTATGGAATACACGTGGACATCTACATATTTGCCTTTGTTGTACAGCCGTCCCCTCAGTGTGCCTTCTTTGGTCATGCCGCATTTTTCCATTACCCGCCCGGAGGCCAGGTTATCGGTTTCATGCTGCGCTTCGACTCTGTGAATGCGGAGCGTTTTAAAGCTGTAAGCGATAACGGCTTTCAGCGCTTCGGTCATGTAGCCTCTGCCCCAATGAGCGCGGGCGAGCGAATAGCCCACCTCACACGAATTGTTTTCTCGTTGATACCACATGTAGCCGATGGTGCCGATGATTTTGCCGGAGGCTTTTTCTTCAATGCCCCAGCTGGACGGCTCGCCTGAACGGTATTTGCGGAGCATATAGCGAATATAGCCCCGCGATTCGCTCACCGAGGTCTGCGCATCCCAAAGGACGTGCTTGGCCACAAGCGGATCGCGGCTGTATTCGAACATATCCGGCGCGTCGCGCATCTCAAGCTTGCGTAAAACCAGCCTGTCCGTTTCGATGCGCGGCATTTGATCAAACAGAGAATCCTCAAACATTAAATTTCGACTTCCTTGCCAAGGCGGGCGGAATCATAAATGCCCTGAAGTATGCGCTGCATGGTGACGGCCTGATCGAGGTCGCTGATCGGCTTTTTGCCGGTGCGCAGGCAGTCGATGAAGTGCTCGATTTCGGCGGAGAAGATATTTTCCTCGGCGGCTTTGGGCTGATTGTCGGTTAAGAAGCCCATTTCCTCGCCGTAAATGGTCAGAGGATCCAGTCTTGCACCGGCCTTGGAGCCGCAGATCTGGGTATAGGTTTCGCCCGGAGCATTCAGCGCCCAGCTGACTTCAAAGGTCATTGCCGCGCCGTTTTCAAAGTGTACAACGCCGCATGCGCTGTCTTCGGTGTCAAAGGCGGTTACGTCGCTGTCGAGAGCCGCCCAGCGCTTTACGCCGCGGGTTTTGAAGTCGCCGATGGCATAGGAGGTGGAGGCGCTTACGCGGACGGGCTTGGGATTGCCCATCAGGAACCAGGTGCGGTCGATGCAGTGAACGCCGATATCGATGACCGGGCCGCCGCCGGATTTGGAGGTGTCGGTGAACCAGCCGATCGGAGTTCCGCGGCGGCGCGTATAGGCGGTTTTGGCGTAGTAAATATCGCCCAGCTTGCCCGCGTCTACCATTTCGCGCAAAAGCTGCGCTTCGCCGGAATAGCGGGTGGGAACGGCGAGCATAAAGGTTACGCCCGCTTTTTCGATTTCTTCCTTCATCTGAAGCGCATGCTCAAGATTGAGAGCCATGGGTTTTTCGCACAGGATATGCTTTCCCGCGCGCGCCGCCGCGATGGCGCAGGAGGAATGCGAACGGTTCCATACGCAGATATCCACGTAATCGCATTCTACATTTTCGAGCATTTCTTCAATGGAAGAAAACGCCTTGGGAATGCCGAAAGCTTTTGCCGCCTGCTGTGCGCGCTCCAGATTCAGATCGGCAATGCCGGTGATTTCTACGTCTGTGCGCTTCTGATAGGCGGGAAGATGCGCGCTCTGGGCGATGTTGCCTGCGCCGACAATGGCCACTTTGATTTTTTCCATAAATGCAAGCCTCCTAATATATCACATTCAGGCCTTCGGCCCGATTAGGTTTTCCGTCAGGAATCGTGATTTTTTCTCCGGGAAGCAGGATGCCGAAATAATCCGCGCCGGGAATGCTGACGCCGACGGCGCAGGTGCTTCCGGCGTTTTCAAGCGTGTTTCCGCGAAGGAGCAGCTGCGTGCTCCTGATATCCCCGATTGCGCCGTCCTTGTATGAGAAAAGGTAATCGGATGAAGAGATTACGCTTTCTGAAAGAAGCACGCGCACTCTGACGGCAAGCAGACCGTCTTCGGGAAGCTCTGTACACAGGCGGCCAATGGCGTCCGCGCTGTTTCCAAGGGCTGGGAAATTGGCGCTTAATAATTCGCGTCCGTCGATGGCATAGGCCTTCGCGTTTACCGTATATACCTCGTCCTGCGGATGATCGGAAACGAAATACACGGGAAGCGCCAGTATTCCGTCTTCCGCGCTCAAATCGCCTTCGGAAACAAAGGCGTGAACGCTTTTCCATGCGTTTGCCAGAGCGAAATATGCCGGGCGCGGGCGGTCGTCCGAATCGAACAAAGCGCTTGATACTGCGCGGGGCGTATGATGGCGAACGCCGGTTACGATAAAGTCCGCGCCTTTTCTGCGCGCGTTCTCCGCATCTTTTCGAAGGGATACCGCCTGAATGTAGCGGGAAAGGCCGAGTATGAATTCCGCGTCGGTTTTTTTGTCGCCCGCAAGGGCGTAAAGATCGTGAAACGCGGTTTCCTTAACGCCGCTTACACGGAAAAGCTTTCCTTCTTCAAACAGGGAAGGATCGTCTCCGGTAAGCGCGGAAAGCGTATCCGTGCGCTGCGAAGCCGGACGCGCTTCATATAATGCGGAGGCGTCCTCTTTTGCGGTCAGCATGCGATCTGCCGCAAGCGACATAAGGCGGGGGGAGGGCTTGAAATACGCGCAGTTTGCGCCGGTGCGCTGGGACAAGGACATATCGAATGCGTCGAATGTCTGAAAACCGCGCATGGGGAACGATTGGTGGGATATATATCCCGAGGTCGTTTGTTCATCCAAGGAAACGCCGTCCTTGTTTTTTATGCGGACGGTGAGAGAGTACTTTTGGCCCTTCGTTTCGCAGGGAATGGTATCAAAGGCGAACTCGTTGTTTCCGGGGAGCAAGGATACGTCCGTTGACTTTTCATACGATTTTCCCGCGATGCAAAGAAGACAGTTTAGAAGCGCGTTCTCGGAGCGGAGCGCGTTGATCCTGAGCTTCGGAGATATGCCTTCGCCCGGGATAACTTCGGCATGCATTTCTTCTATTTCGCTGTCGCCTGTGATGCGCATGAACACCTGCCCGAAAAAGCCGGATTCATATACCGCGTCTTCATTTTCTGCGGGCATAAACTCAATTTCTGCGAGGTTTTCGCCGGCGGCCAGCATGAGCGTTACTTCTTCTTCCAGCCGCTGGCCGCTGCCCTTTATAAGCTCCTGACCGTTTACCGATACCTTCCATGTTCCGGACAGCCCTTCGGCGATGAAAAAGCGGCGCGAGAGCGCGCTTTCCGGCGCGGTAAACCTTGTATAATAGCGCCATGTGCGACGAAACGCCCATTCGTTTTTCATGCGTGCGGGAATGGTATCGTCATCGGAAATCACGCCGGTTCTCTTGAGCGCGTCCATGACGCGCATCGGCGCGCCCAGACGCACGTCTGTAAGGATTCCGTCCGTGAGAAACCAGTCGCACGCGAGCTTCATCAGCATGATCGTTTTCCTCTTTCCTTTAGTGCATGTGCTGATCTGCAAGGAGTACGCAGACAGCGGTTTTGGCGTCGGTGATTTTGCCTTCCGTCACCAGCTTTACGGCGTCTTCGAATTTCAGCTTTACAAGGTCGATAAACTCATCTTCATCCGGATCGGTTTCGCCGAGCGTAAGCTCTTCGGCAAGATACAAAGAGATTACCTCATTGCTGAAGCCGGGCGTTGTGGAAAGATCGATGAGATGCGTCCATTTTTCGGCGGTAAAGCCGGTTTCCTCGCGAAGCTCGCGCTTGGCGGCTTCCAGCCTGTTCTCGCCTGCATAATCCAGTTTTCCGGCGGGAACCTCCAGAAATACCCGTTCAAAGGGCGTTCGGAACTGCTTTACAAAGTACGTATAGCCCTCTTTATCCACCGGGATCACCGCGCTTGCGCCGATATGCAGCGCCACCTCGCGCATGGCCTCTGCGCCGTTTGGAAGAGTGACCGTCCACTCCTGTACATTCAGTATTTTTCCTTTATAAATCGGTTTTTTGGCGCCGATCACTTCGGTCAGTTTATCGTCTGTCATGATAAGTACCTCTTTTCGATAATCGTATATCAATTCGACTGACGGATGAAAAATTCCTGCCGAAAAAATAAAAAGGGCGTATGTCAGGCGCTTACAATTAAATCGATCAGGTGAAGGATTCGCTTTGCGAGTATGTATTCGCCGTCGTCCTCCTTCATTTTGTCGTATCCGCAGTGACCGAAGCCGGGCAGAATTTCGATTTCGGTTTTCTTTTCATCCGCGCCGAAGCGGAGAAGCGTTTCATGAAGCAGGCGGTTTTGCGTGACGCGGGAAGGCATATCGTTTTCGGCGAGCAAAAGGAGCATTGGCCGCCGGGGGATGGATTCGTCTACATGATAGAGGGCGCTTGTGTCGTCAATAATGATGCGTCTTTCATCGATTCCTTTAGATTTCAATATGCCGAAATGCGCCGTGGGCTGACCGGAATTAAATAAGTAGCCCTGAATATCCGACGGGGTAAGATTTTCCGCCGCGAGATAGGAGGAATCAAAGCAGAGCATCATGGAAAGATATGCGCCGGCCGAAGAACCGCCTGCGATGAGAGATGCGTCAACGGAAAGGGACGAAAGCGCGCTGCGGACGGCGAAAACGGATTTGGCTGCGTCCTGTATAAAGGCGGGGTAGGAAAATTCGGGCATCAGCCGGTAATTGGGAAGCGCCAGCGTGATTCCTCTGGAGGTGAGAGACGGGGCAAGGAATGCATAATCCTCCTTTCGCCCGTTTACAAGGCCGCCGCCGTAAAACCAGATAACGGCAAAACGGCAGGAAGCGGGATCGTCCGGCAGATATAAATCAAAAAGTGCGTTTTCGCGGCTGTCATAGGGCTGATTCAAAAGCGTCTTCATGGGAAAACTCCTTTAGCTTAAAATACAACTGCCGCAGCTTGCTTGCCGCGGCAGTATTGATCAAATGGGGATCAGGAGAAGATAATCGTAACCGGCGTGGTGATGCTGCTTTCAAGCTTTCCGCGGTTGTCGTAGTAGGTATAGCGGATGAAGTAATCTGCATCTGCGTCGGGCGCTTCCGTAAGTACGATTTCGGAAAGCGTGTTGTTGCGGTAGATCTTTTTGGAATAGAGAACGTTTCCGTCTTCATCTACCAGCTCCAGAAGGAAGGTTCTGGCATCCGGGCCCTTGTTTACGATTTCGAAAGCGCCGGTGAGGCCGGTTTCGTCAAACGCAATCGCCTGTACGGGCGTGGAAATGATGGCGCTTTCTTCTGCGGCGCTCGGTCTCTTGTTGAGAAGCGCGCTCAATTCGCGTTCGGACTTGGAAAGCGCGTCGGAGGTGGAGGCAAGCTTCGCTTCCGTTTCGGAAAGCCTGTCCTGGGTATCCTTGAGCAGATTCTCCGTATCTGCGAGCGTCTCGCGCGTTTCCTTCAGCGCCTGTTCGCTTTCGCTAAGCGCCTGCTCCGTTGCATTCAGTGCGCTTACGGTGTCGCTGAGCTCGTTTTCGGTGTTTTCAAGGGTGGTCTTCGCTGAACTGAGCTCGTCCTGCGTACCGGCCAGAGCGGTCTGGGTCTTTGCAAGCGTATCCTCGGTTTCCGCCAGCTTGCCTTCGGCAGCCTTGAGCGCATCTTCGGTAGAAGCGAGCTTGTCTTCGGTAACGCTGAGCGTGTTCTCAGTAGAAGCGAGCTTGTCTTCGGTAACGCTGAGCGTGTTCTCAGTAGAAGCGAGCTTGTCTTCGGTAACGCTGAGCGTGTTCTCAGTAGAAGCGAGCTTGTCTTTGGTTTCGCTCAGTGCGTTCTCGGCGGAAGCGAGCTTGCCTTCGGTTTCGCTCAGCGCGTTTTCGGTATCGAAAAGCTTCTTCTCGGTTTCGGCGTTCTTCGCCTTTTCGCTTTCGTTTTCCTCGGTGAGGGCAAGAATCTTTTCGTCCTTCTCTGCGTTCAGAGCTTCAGCCGCCTTCAGCGCGGTTTCGGCTCTCAAAAGCGCGTCTTCGGAAGCGGCGAGCTTTTCTGAAGTGCTGTCGAGCGCTTCCTGGCTCTTGGCAAGCTTTGCCTCCATTTCGCTAACCAGATTCTTGCTTTCGGTAAGCGCCTGATCGGCTTCGCTGTAGGAGTTCTGTGCGCTTTCGAGCGCCTGATTTACGTTTTCAAGCTCTACGTTCTTGGCGGTCAGCGTTGCCTGCAGGCTGTAGATTTCCTGCTTTGCGGTGTCCAGCTCGCCCGTGCGCGCATTCAACTCGGCCTTCAGCTGGTCAAATTCCTGATTGGTGGCTTCCTGTGCGCTCAGAGCGCTTTCAAGCGCCTTTTCAGTCTCGGAAAGAGAGGCGATAATCTGGTCTAACTGTGCTTTGAGGGAATCTGCGTTGCCGCCTTCGCTTTCCAGCTGATCGGAAAGCGCGCCGCTGTTTTCGGAGAGGGACTTGGTGAGCGCGATAAGCTGATCGATGGTTTCCTTGGAGGAGCCCAGCGCGCCGCCCATGCCGTCGATGGCGGATGCGAGGTCTTCGCTGCCTTCGCCGCCTTCAGAAGCGCTCAGACGGTCGGAAACGGCCTTCAGCTGCACGCTGAGATCTGCAGCCGTCTCTGCGGCGATAGCGCCGCTTTCTTTGAGTTCTTCAATCAGCGCACAGGTCTTTGCAAGATCCAGCTGCACTTCCTGAACGGTTGCATTTGCATTTTTGCTGTTTTCATCGGTGATTTCCTTGGTAACGCTGGAGATACCCTCTACGGTCATCGCGAGGGAGTCGGTAGCTTCCGTTACGTTTCCGGAGATGGAGCTGAGGAAGTCGGATACATTGGACGCCCCTGCGAGAATTTCGTTTACATCGCTGAGCAGCTGCTCGGAATTCTGCGTTTCCGTCTGAAGCGCCGCCTGAAGACCTGCGATGTCGGCTTTCAGCTGTTCCGAGGTCGATCTGGCTGCTTCTACGTCCGCCTGAAGGGTATGTACTTTTTCGTTGGATTCGCTCAGCAGCTGTACGCTTTCATCGTAGCTGATCTTGAGCTGCTCATAGGCTTTCTTCTGCGCGTCAAGGGAGGTTTTGATTTCGGAGGCGCTCAGCGTGAGCTCGTCGTATTTTTTCTGAAGATTTGCATAATTCAACTGATCCTGCGTCGCCTTTTCGGCGTATGCTTCGTTTTCGCCCGTCAAAGCGGAAAGGGAAACACCAAGGGCGTCGCGCTCATCTTCAAGCTGCGCAATTTCGCTTGTCAGGAGGGAAATCTGCTCGTCGCGCGCTTCGGCGTCCTTTTTGAGCGCTTCGTTTTCGCTTGCAAGCTTGGCGTTTTCATCTGCAAGAAGAGAGTTTTTGCTTGCGGATTCTTCGTTTTCCTTTGCAAGCGCCTCGAACGCTTCGGCGGTCTGAACCGCGCTGTCTTCCAATTCCTGGATCACGCTGCTCAGACGACCGATTTCGGTCAGATTTTCCTGATTGGAGGATTCGAGCGCCTGAATGGCCGCTTCGAAGTCCGTTTTCTCTTCGGTATACTGACTGAGCTCGTTTTTCGCGCTGTCAAGCTCCTGGCTGATACTCTGAATATCGGCGTTCAGACCGATGTTCTGTTCATCCAGAAGAGCAAGCTGAGTCAGAGCCTGCTGGTACTGCTCATCCTTTTCCTGAATTGTTTGATTCAAAGATTCGATCTCAACGTGTGAATCGGAAAATTCTGCCTCCGCTGCGCGAAGCTCCTCCGAAAGTTTCACCGCGTTTTTGTTTTCATTTGAGTATCTTACAAACAAAAATGCATTTCCGGCAATGGAGAGAGCGAGCAGAATTGACAGCACAACCGTGAGCGCCTTTTTCATAAAAATCAAATCCTCCCTCAAATGCAAGCGAATTGTCACATGCATAGTACAATAGCATAAGTATACCATATCTTATCGGAAATTGGTATCCCTGATCAGCGGAGAATGCAAAAAAATGTTTGTATTCGGGGTATGTTTTTTCTTCCTTTTGTCAACAATACTCTCATACGCCGAAAGGCGGAAAAAAGGAGGGAAATCAAATGCTTGATAACACTTCGCTGGTCGTTACGATTATCGGCGCGATCAACTGGCTGCTGGTGGGTCTTTTTCAGTTTGATCTTGTCGCCTTTATCTTTGGCGGACAGGCGAGCACAATTTCAAGAATCATCTACACCGTGGTAGGCATTGCGGGACTTTGGTGCATTTCTTTGCTTTTCAAGGACAAGGTTCCTTCGTCCGGCGCACGCTCTTCTCGGGAATAAAGCCAACGCGGGAGACGGCTTTTTGCTCCGTCTGCCCGCGTTTGTTTTTACATATCGGTTTTATTGCCGGATTTGCGCGTTAGTTGAACTTCGGAATCCAGCCTTCGTGCGCCTCGATCAAAGCGTCGCACATTTTGATGATGTCGTCGATGGAAAGCTCGCTGGCGGTGTGCGGATCAAGCAGCGCGGCCTGATAGATGTAATCCTTCTTAAGGGTGCGCGCGGCTTCGATGGTGAGGAGCTGAACGTTGATGTTGGTGCGGTTGAGCGCCGCGCACTGCTCGGGAAGATCGCCGATGAAGCACGGCGTTACGCCGCTTTTATCTACGAGGCAGGGAACCTCGACGCAGGCGTTTCTGGGGAGGTTCGAAATGATGCCGTTATTGAGTACGTTTCCGCCGATCTTGTAGGGCTTATTGGTCTCCATAGCTTCCATGATGTAGGAGGCGTACTCGTGGGTGCGCGTATGGGTCAGGTGCGGATCGTTGATCAGCGTGTCGCGGCGCTTCTTCCAGTCTTCAATCTGGCGGATGCAGCGGCGGGGATATTCATCCAGCGGGATATTGAACTGATCGATCAGCTCCGGATATTTCGTCTTAATGAACCACGGGGTGTATTCGCTGTTGTGCTCGCTGGATTCGGTGATGTAGTAGCCGAAGCGGCGCATCATTTCCAGGCGCACCATATCGCCGTGCTTTTCCTTGTTCTTTTCGATGGCGCGCTTCTTGATCTCGGGATACAGATCTACGCCGTCCTTCGTGATCTCGAGCAGCCATGCCATATGGTTGATGCCGGCGATTTTCCACTGCACGGAGTCGTCGTATTCCATGCCGAGCTCGCGCAGAAGTCCCGGCGCGCAGGCCTGTACGCTGTGGCAAAGACCGACGGTCTTAACGTTCGTCATGCGAAGCATGGCGCCCGTCAGCATGGCCATGGGGTTGGTGTAGTTAAGCAGCCACGCATTCGGGCATACTTCTTCCATGTCCTTGGCAAAATCCAGCATTACGGGGATGGTGCGCAGGGCTCTGAAAATACCGCCGATGCCGAGGGTGTCGGCGATGGTCTGGCGAAGGCCGAATTTTTTCGGGATTTCAAAGTCGATGATCGTGCAGGGATCGTAACCGCCGACCTGAATGGCGTTTACAACATAGTTCGCGCTCTGAAGCGCGGCCTTGCGGTTTTCTACGCCCAGATAGGTTTCGATTTTCGCTTTGTTGCCGAGGTTGTTGTTGATGGCGCTGAGCATTAATTCGCTCTCGCGAAGGCGCTCGGCGTCGATGTCGTAAAGAGCGATAACACTCTCTGCGAGGGAAGGCGTTACCATGCTGTCACCCAGCACGTTCTTGGCAAATACGGTGGAACCTGCGCCCATAAAGGTAATTTTCGGCATACTCGTTCGCTCCTTATTTCTTTATTAAAGTCCCGCTACATTCTCTGCGCGGTAACCAAGTTCATTTCTGAGCGTTTCCTGATCGGGAAGCCCGGACAGCATTACGGGAAGACGGCCGGATACATATACATCCTTGGCGCAAGCCGGGATGAGCGCGCTTTCAAAGGGCGCAAGCGTCATCTTTCCAGCGTCCCATTCTACTTCGCACTCGCCCATCGGCGTAATGAACGCCATGCGTCCGGTCGGAATCGGCATTCTGCCGGCTACGTTTAAGCGCGTAAGCTCAAAATTCTCATCGCATACGAAATGCGTGCGGCTGCCGCCCTCGCAAAGAATCGTTGCGCCGGGGGTCTTTCCGGAGGCGAGAGAGGGGCGCGTTACATCCAGCGCCTTTTTCGTGTGAAGCTCTCTCGGTTTTCCGTCCTTGCCCACGCGGCCCCAGTCCCAGAAGCGGTAGGTGGCGTCGGAGGACTGCTGGATTTCGTATACCTGAACACCGCCGCCCAGCGCGTGCACCATGCCGTGCGGGATGTAGTACACGTCGCCCGGACGCGCGATTTCCCAGTTGAGAACCTCTTCCAGCGCGCCGCGCGCTACGATATCCTCAAGCGGTTCATCCGTCTTTTTCAGTCCGTATGCGATCTTTGCGCCGATCTCGGCGTTCAGAATCATCCATGCCTCGGTCTTTCCGAGCTTTCCGTCGTTTTTGAGCGCATATTCGTCGCCGGGATGCACCTGAACGGAAAGCGTGTCCCGCGCGTCCAGAATCTTCAAAAGCAGCGGGAACGGCGCGTTTTTATCGCCTACGATTTCCTCGTAATGCGCATCCAGCGCGTCCTTCAGCGTCATTCCTTCGAATTCGCCGTTTAGAATTACGCTTTCCATGCCGTTTAATGCGCTGACCTCCAGGCTTTCGCCGCATCTGTCTTCGGGCGCGTCCTTCATAAATACGTTCTTCAGCATGCTTCCGCCCCACGGGGTCGCTTCTCCGTGGCGGAAATAGGGCTTCATCCGCATGACGTCCATAGGCGCATCCTCCTTATAATGATTGCTTTGGTTTCTTACATTCTCTCCGGCGCTTTGATGCCGATAAGATCAAGCGCTTTATAAATGGTCTGCTTAGCGATCTTCGTAAGGCAAAGGCGTGCGGCGCGCGCGCCCATGTCGTCGTCCAGAATTCTGCATTCGTAATAGAACTTGTTAAAGGCCTTGGCCAGCTCTACCGAGAAGCGGGTGATCAGGGAAGGCTCGCTTCTGGATACTGCCAGACGGATGGTATCCGGGAAGGCGTCGATCAGCTTGATAACCGCCTGCGCCTCGGGATCGGAAAGGGCGCTGAAATCGGGCGCGCAATCGCACTCGCCTGCTTTTCGCAATACGCTTCCCGCACGGGCATGGGTATACATGACGTAGGGGCCGGTTTCGCCTTCGAAATTCAGGGCGCGGTCCCAGGTGAAGTCGATATCCTTGATTCTGCCGTTAAACAGCGCAAAGAATACCACGGCGCCGATGCCGATCTGCTTTGCTACTTCGCGCTTGTTTTCAAGCCCGGGGCTCTTTTCTTCAATGATGGCCTCCGCCTTTTCAACGGACTGGCTCAAAAGGTCTTCAAGGTATACGATTCTGCCCTCGCGGGTGGAAAGCGCCTGACCTTCGTAGGACACCATGCCGAAATTGACATGCTCGCAGCCCTTCGCCCAGTCCCATCCGAGCAGCTCGGTCGTCTTGAACAGCTGCTTGAAGTGCAGGTCCTGCTGATAGGCGACAACGTAGAGGCACTTATCGAAATTATACGTTTCATGGCGGTACTTAATCGCCGCAAGATCGCGAGTGGCGTAGAGCGTAGCGCCGTCCGAGCGAACGAAGATCATCGGCGGCATGCCGTATTCTTCCAGATCCACAATCTGCGCGCCCTGATCTTCCTTAAGAAGTCCGGCGTTTTTCAGATCCTCTACAACGCCCGCCGTCTTGTCGTGATAGAAGCTTTCGCCCGCATAGGAGTCGAACTTTACGCCCAGCATATCGTATACGCGGTTCGCGTCTGCCAGCGTTACCTCTTTAAACCAGTTGAAAATTTCAAGCGCTTCGGGATTTCCGTCTTCAATGGCTTTAAACCATGCGCGTCCCTCGTCGTCCAGCGCGGGATTTTCCTTGGCTTCGGCAGTAAAGCGCACATACAGCTTTACCATCTCGTCCACGCCGCCCTTCATGACGGTCTCCCTGTCGCCCCAGCGCTTGTAGGCGGAGATCATCTTTCCGAACTGCGTGCCCCAGTCGCCCAGATGGTTTACGCCCACGCACTCGTAGCCCAGAAATTTATAAATCTTATAAAGCGCGTTTCCGATCATGGTGGTGGAAAGATGTCCGATGTGGAAGCGCTTTGCGATGTTGATAGACGAATAGTCGATTACGACGGTTTTGCCGCTGCCTTCGTCTCCGCTTCCGTATTTTTCGCCCGCCTGTTCCGCCGCCAGCAATACTTCCTTTGCATACATTGCGCGGTCGACAAAGAAATTCAGATAGCCCTTTACGCTCTCAACGCGCTCTAAAAACGGCGCTTCGATATTTGCTTTGAGCGCGTCGGAAATCATAGGCGGCGCTTTTCTTAATGCCTTGGAAAGCTTAAAGCACGGAAGCGCATAATCGCCCATCGCGGGATCCGGCGGCGTTTCCAGCATACCGGCTGCATCCTCCGCCTGAATCGCCGCGCCCGGGAACGCCTTTTCCATCGCTTCGCAAGCGCATTTTGCGATCATCATCCGAAAATCCATAAAAATACTCCACTCCTAACCAATACTCATTTGATGATCATTATATCGTCTTTCTCAGTTTTTGTCTACGGGAAACGAGAGAAAATGAGAAATTCGCAGGGCGGGTGAAATGGGAAAATCGTTTACGGATTTCACGTCATGAAGTATCAATGGTGAATCAAACGGGACATATGCGGAAAATCCGGATTTTGCGCATATGTCCCGTTATTGTTTGCATAAAGTGCATTTCGCGATATTCTAAGCTTGTTTCATGCATGGTTTCGGGTGCGGCGTCGATTTTTCCGTCAGCCCATGCCGCGGCGCCGTATTCTGCCCTTGCATTTTTGAATACCGATTCATCCTTTAACGGCCGAAAAGCCGGGAATTTTCCGTCAATACCCACGGAAGCCTGATATTCTTCATCATTGACAGTTTGGTTTTTCAGATGCTATACTTGATCGGGTAATATTGCTTACAGGCGGTATATTATGAAAAAAATTCTGATTTTCGTGTTTATTTTATGCGGTTTGGCGTTTCTTTCCGCTCCCGTGCTTTCGGAGGTTTCGTTTGTTGACGCAAGCGGCGATACGGTGGCGCTTTCTTGCGCGCCTGAGAATACGGCGGTATTGTTTTCGTCCTTTGCCGAGGTTTGGAATCTCTCGGGGGGCGAAACGAGGATTACGGTGTACGAAGCTGTTGAGCGCGGATTTGCCGGGGAGGATGCGGTGCTTGTCGATATGGGCGCGGGAAAGAGCATTGATTTGGAAATGCTTATTGAGGCGCGGCCCGATTTTGTGATTACGTCGATCGACATTCCTGCGCAGAGAAAGGCTGCCGAATTTCTGAAAAGCGCCGGAATCCCCACAGCCGAGATGCGCGTGGAGTCGATAGAGGATTATGTGAATATGCTTAAGGTGTTTACCGATATTACAGGCAACGCCGAAGCATACAGAGTGTACGGAGAAGAGGTATATGAAAAAGCGGAGGACATTCGCTTGAAGGCGAATGAAAACAAAGGGGAGACGCCTAAAATCCTCTTTATCCGTTCGGGGTCGAGCGTCACCAGCGCGAAGGCCAAAAATGCAAAGCAGCATTTTGCGGCGAAGATGCTCGAGGAATTGGGCGCCTACAATATCGCGGATAATGCGAAGGTACTTTTGGACGGACTGAGCTTTGAAGAAATTCTGATAGAGGATCCGGATTACATATTTATATCCACCATGGGCGATGAAGAAAAGGCGATTGAATACATGGAAAGCGTGCTCTCTGAAAGCACGTGGCAGGCGCTTTCGTGCATAAAAAACAGAGATTATATGTATCTCCCCAAGGATCTTTTTCAGTACAAGCCCAATCACAGATGGGCGGAGGCATATGAAATCATGTATAATGCGCTGTATTTCGAGGATGATGAGGCATGAAGAAGGAGCCGTTTTTTAAAGGTGCGGCGGGCGCGCTTGCGCTTGCTGCTTTTACGCTGGTTCTTGCGCTTTTGTCCCTTCGAATGGGGAGCGCGAATCTTTCTTCGTCCGCATTTTTCTCGGGGCTTTTCGGACGGGCCGGCTTTGAAACGGAGACGCTGATCATACGGGGCGTTCGGCTTCCGAGGGTGCTGGGCGCGATGCTGGCGGGCGCAGGGTTGTCGGTTTCCGGGCTTTTGCTTCAGAATATCATGGGAAATGCGCTTGCGGGGCCGAATGTGATCGGCGTAAACGCCGGCGCAGGCTTTTTTACGATACTGATCCTGTACTTTTTGGAAGCGTATTACATGTATTCGCCGGCAGCCGCGTTTCTGGGCGCGTTTCTCACTACGCTTTTCATTGTGCTGCTTGCAAAGCGCGTAAACGCGGCGAAAAATTCGATCGTGCTTGCAGGCGTTGCAGTGACGGCGCTTTTAAATGCGGGCATATCGATGATTTCGCTGCTGGACGCCGATGTACTCTCCCAATACAATGCGTTTTCCATCGGCGGACTTTCAAGCATAAAGACGGAGGCGCTGCTTTTTCCTGCGATCATGATATTGGCGGGATGTGTGATCAGCTTCGTTTTTTCCCGTCAGATCGACGCCATGGCGCTGGGAGACGGCGTTGCGCAGTCTCTCGGTGTGAACGTTCGCGGGGTGCGTTTTTTGCTGATTGCGGTTTCCAGCGCCTGCGCGGGCGCGGTGGTCAGCTTTGCGGGGCTTATGGGTTTTGTGGGGCTGATTGTTCCGCATATTGCCAGGCGCTTGACGGGCGCTGAAACGAGGGGCGCGCTTATATCATCCGTATTTGTCGGTTCTTCCATCGTGCTTTTGGCGGACCTTGCCGGAAGGCTGATCTTTGCGCCTTCCGAAATTCCGGCGGGGCTTGTGATGGCGTTTATCGGCGTGCCGTTTTTCTTCTATCTGCTTTTCAGGAGGGAAAGCGCATGCTGAAATTTCAAAATGTGACCGCGTATCGCTCGGGTACGCCGATTGTGAGCGATTTCTCCTGCGAATTCCGATCGAACGCGTTTACTGCGATCATCGGAAAAAACGGCTGCGGAAAATCGACGGTTGTGGGATGTCTGAACGGACAGACGCGCTATGACGGGAAGATCCTGTTGGGAGACAGGGATATAAAGATGCTTTCCGCGCGGGAAAGGGCGAAAAATATCGCGGTGCTTCCGCAGATTCTTCCGGATTCCGCGCTCACGGTGTTTGAAATCATCAGGCTTGGAAGAAACCCCTATCTTTCGCTTTCCGGCAGGCTTTCTGGGGAAGACGAACAGAAAATCGAGCAGGCGGCGGTTTTTACCGGCATGACTCCCTTTTTGCACCGCAAGCTCAACCGGCTTTCCGGCGGTGAAAGACAGCGGGCCTATCTTGCGATGGTGCTGTCGCAGGACACGCGCGTCATCGTGCTGGACGAGGGCACCACATATATGGATGCATCGGGCGAGTCGGAATTTTTCGCGCTTATCAAAGAGCTCATGCAAAGGCTTCAAAAGACGGTTGTCATGGTTACGCACAATCTTTCAAGGGCGGTAAACGAGGCGGACGAGGTGCTGATGATGCATATGTCGGGCGCTTCCCGCCTGATATCCGCAAAGGAGCTTATGAATACAAACCTGATTGAAGAGGAATTCGGCGTGAAAAAGCGTTTGTTTTCAGACGGCGAAAAGGAACGCGCATTCTATGAATAAAGGAGAACCTCTCTATGAAAAACGCAAGAGAAATCTGCACCTGTACGGATACAGGCTGCCCCAATCATCCGGTGAATCACGAGGACGGCTGCACCAAATGCATCATTAAAAATATGCGGGAAAGGGAGATTCCGAGCTGCTTTTTTCACATGCTCGATATCGGAGATGAACAGCACGGATACTCCTTTGAGGAATTTGCGCGGATGGTGATGATTGAGACCGCGCGTAAAAATGCCGGAGGCGAAAATATTGGCTGAAGTGATTGCGGATAAAATTACGCATTATTACGATCAGGACAGAATCATACTGGACGAGGTGTCGTTTCAGGTAAACGAACGGGAGCGCGTGGGTCTTTTGGGCATAAACGGGGCCGGAAAGACCACGCTTCTTAAAATTATCACGGGCGAGATTGCGCCGTCCTCGGGAAAAGTTATATTTCCCGGCGGAAAGCGGGTGGGATATGTTCCGCAGAATCCCGAGTACCCGGATGATGCGACGGGAGACGACGTAATGAAGCTCGCCTTCCGCGAAGCGTTTGAGATCGAGGAAAGAATGAACGCGCTGATGGCCGAGGCCGGTTCGGATACGGACGAAAAAACACTCAGGCGCATTTCCGCGCTTCAGGAAGATTTTGAGAGAAAAGGCGGCTACGAATACGAAACGAGAATCAATAAGGCGGCCAACGGCCTCGGCGTGACAGCTGAAATGCGGAAAAACCTCTATAAAAACCTATCCGGTGGCGAACAGATGCGGGTGAATCTTGCCAAGCTGATCCTTGAGGATGCGGATATACTGGCGCTTGACGAACCGACAAACCATCTGGATCTTTCGGGTATTTTGTGGCTGGAGGATTACCTTCGCTCCTATCGCGGCGCGGTGATCGCCGTATCGCACGACAGGTATTTCCTCGAAAAGGCGGTTACGCGCATCATCGAAATCACCCGATTCGGCATGGCTTCGTTTTATTCCGGCACGTTTTCCTATTATGTGAAGGAAAAGGCCGAACGGTATGAGCGGCAGAAAAAGCAGTACGAAATTGAGCAGGCGAAGATCAAGCAGCTGGAAGAAACGGCCAGGAGAATGCATACCTGGGCGCAGGCGTACGACAATCCTGCGCTTCATAAGCGTGCATTCGCCATTGAAAAGAGGATCGAGTGGCTTAGACAAACGGATAAGCCGCCGGTCGACGAAAAGCTGACCGCTGCGTTTTCCGGCGAAAAATTCCGCGCGCAGGAAGCGGCGGTGATAAAGGACATTCAATTCGGATACGGCGGCCGCATGCTGTTTTCTAACTTTTCCGCGCTCGTCAGAGGCTCGGAGAGAATCGCAATTGTCGGAGACAACGGGAGCGGAAAGACTACGCTTTTAAACATTCTAACGGGCGAAAGCAGTCCCGTTTCGGGATCGTGCCGTCTGGGGCCATCTGTGAAACTTGTGTCCATACCGCAGAAGATAGTATTTCCGCATCCCGAGCGAACGCTCGTCGATACGCTTATTTACGATTTGAATCTGGACGCGCAGGGCGCGCGGGATCGGCTGGGCGTGTTCATGTTCGGCGGCGAAAACGCGCTGAAAACCGTGTCGCAGCTCTCCGGCGGCGAGAAGATGCGCCTTACAATGTGCCTTGCCATGCATTCGGGCGCAAATGTGCTGGTGCTTGACGAACCGACCAACCATCTGGATATTCCCTCCCGCGAATGGATCGAGGACGCGGTAAACGCCTTTGAAGGAACGCTGATTTTCGTGTCTCATGACCGTTATTTCATAAACCGGTTTGCCACGCGCATTTGGGAAATTGACAATGGCGAAATCCGCGATTATGACTGCGGCTTCGAAAAATATCTGTCCATCAAACAAAAGGAGGAAATCCAAAGAAAATCCGCTTCCGCGCCTGCGCCCAAAGCAGAAAAAACGCAGAAGCCCGCGCCCAGACCCGGTAAATCCGAAAGAAAAAAAGCGATGCTTGAGCGCGATATTGAGAAAAAGGAAGCGGAAATGGCGGTTCTTCGGGAAGAAGAAAAGGCGTTTGCCTCGGACTATGTGAAGCTTCAGGAGATGCAGGAAAGGGAAAACGCGCTTCAGGCGGAAATTGACGAGCTGTTTGAAAAATGGCTTGCGTGCGAGTAGAAATAAAGGCATATCGTATTTTGAAATATGAACAGCGGGCGGATATCGTCATCTTCTGACGTCCGCCCGCTTTTTTCTGCCCGTTTCCAAATTCTACAGCCTTTGCTTCATAAGCCCGTGCTTGTTGCAATAGGCGTACAGATCCCCGTGTCCCCTTTTCTGAATCCGTGTTTCGGCGTTTCCTTCGGGATAGAATTTGATCATCTGTACCCGGTCGTTTGAAACAAACGCCAGAAAGGATATGAAATGGGTTTTGCTCATATCGTGCCGGAAGGATATAAAGCGTTCGTCCTCGATCATTTCGATCGTCGGCGCGTGCGCGTCGTCAAACGCTTCCGCCTCCAGCGCCGGGAGCGTAATTCCGCAGCAGGAAATCAGCGCGTTTCCCACCGCATGAACGATGTTGCCGCATACCGGACATACATAAAAACGCGTTTTCATCATGTTTGAGGAGCGGTTCCGGTTCACAACCGTTTCTCCCTTCATAAGCTCGATCACCGACGCTCCAAGCGCCGACGAAAGCGGCTCCAAAAGAGATATGTCCGGAAGCCCTTTCCCCGTTTCCCACTTGGAAACCGCCTTCCCGGTAACGCCGATTCGCCTCGCCAACTCCTCCTGTGTAAGCCCCTTCTTCTCCCGCAGTTCCTTAATCACCGCGCCCGTAATATAAGTATTCATATCCCCGTCGCCCTCATTTCTCTGCATCCTATTGTAAATGAAGCTATGGAGAATATCAACCTACGATTTGTAGAATGAAGCGGTGCGGAAAAATCGGCTTTTTTTGAACCATTTTCTCCCATCTTTCGTCAAAGAGATAACACAAGCGGCAGCAAAGGAGGGATTTTGATGAAAAGAACGCTTGGGATTATTTTGGTTGTTGTATTGATGGCGATGTCTTTTTCGGCATACGCTGCCGAGTATGCGTATGTAAAAACGCCTACTTCCGACGGGTCGGTATATGTGCGCCGGGTTGCGGGCGCGGGACAGCCGATTGTCGGCTATGCCAAAAACGGAGACAAGCTGGAAATTCTGAAAAGAGGCAATACATGGCACAAGGTGCGCGTAGTGCGTACGGGTGTGGAAGGGTATATGTACGGTGTATATATTGACTTTTCATCGGGATATACCTCCGGCTCTTCAAGCGGCTGGAACGATGTTGGAAATACAAATGTTCCCGCCTGGGGCAGCGGGAGCGCCTCGTATGTGCCGGACGCGTCCGTTACGGACAAGGATTCCGTGCTCAATCAAAGCGGAACGATATCCTCCTCCGACGGCTATGCCAATCTTCGCTGGGGTGCGGGTACGAATTTCGGCGTAATCAACCGCGTGTACAACGGAAACGTGATTTGGGTGCTCGAAAGAAACGGCGAGTGGTACCGGGCGGTTACAAGTGCGGGACAGATCGGATATATTCACAAAAGCCTTGTAAAGGTATCGTCGTCTACGTCCTCAATGGCCTACGGAAAGACGGGCGAAATCCGCTCGAGCGACGGCTTTGCAAATGTGAGAACGGGCGCGGGCACGAACCATTCGGTTTTATATAAATTGTATGTGGGCGATAAAACGGGCGTATACGGATCCAGCGGTCAGTGGTTTGAGGTGAATCGAAACGGCGGCTGGCAAAGCGCCTATGTTCACAGAACGCTTGTAAGGTTTGCGCATGCGGCGAGGACGACCGGAAACGTATATTTAAGAACCGGTCCCAACAAAACGTACTCCAGCATCCGTGTCCTTGCAAACGGAACCGAGGTTACGCTGCTTGCGACGGACGGAAATTTCTGCCGCGTGGATACAGGCAGGGAAATTGGTTATATGAGTCGAAAATATATAGCATTCTGATCCGCTTGACAGGAGGAATGCGCGTGAAATACGTAATTATCGGTTCATCCGGACATCATCATCAGGTTGAAGAGGCTGTTAAGGCCGGGGCATGCAATGCTCCGGCCGCTGTTGCGCCCGGAAGCGCGGGCGAGGACGTAAAGGCGCTCAGTGTAAAGCTTGAAGCGGAATACTACGATTCGTGGACGGAAATGCTTGATAAGGAAAAGCCGGAATTGGCGGTGGTCAATCCCTGGTATTCGGACAATGCGAAGATTTCGATGGAATGCCTGAGAAGGGGTATACATGTGTACAGTGAAAAGCCGCTGGCGACGGAGCCGGAAGAACTTTATATGCTTAAGGAAGCATATGAAAACAGTGATGCGGATCTTGGCTGCATGCTGAATCTCAATTGCTGCGCCTGGTACAGGGCGATTGAGAATTCGATTGTAAACGGCGATATCGGTGAAGTCCGTATGATTCACGGGCAGAAGAGCTACCGCATGGGCGTTCGCGGCGCGCATTATCAGAAGCGCAGCCTGTACGGCGGAACCATTCCGTGGATTTCTATTCATGCGGTGGACTGGGTGCTTCGCCTGGGCGGAAAGTGTCAGTGGGTGTGCGGCACGCATACTTCCGCGTGCAACCGCGGAAACGGAGAAATGGAAACGTCGGCCGCAGTGCTTTTACAGCTTGAAAACGGCGTAATCGGAACGGTAGACACGGATTTTCTCCGTCCGACGGGCTCCGCAAGGCATGACGATGACCGCCTGCGCGTAACCGGCACGCGCGGCATGCTGGAGGCAATCGACGGACGGGTATATCTTGAAAACGAGGAGAGCAGAAGGGAACTTCCGCTTCCCGAAGGAATCAATCCGTTCATTCGGTTTATCAATGCCATTGGTACCGAAGATGCAAAAAAACAATTTTCAGAGGCCTATGAGGACAGCCGTATATGCCTCCTTGCGAGGGAATCCGCCGACAGGGGAGAGGTTATAAAGGTATAGCGGAATAGAATGCCGTACGAACGAAGTGCGCGCATATTACATAAGGGGGTACATTTATGCTTACGCCGATTCTCAGATCCTGCCCGTACATACAAAGACATCCTGCCAATCCGGTGTTTATAAGCAGCCAGGTTCCCTACCCGAGCACGCTCGTGTTCAATGCGGGCGTAATCAAGAGAAAAGACGAATATCTGATGGTGTTCAGAAACGACTTCAATCATATCGCAGGCTCCCGCTTCGAAGGCACGAACATTGGCCTTGCAAGAAGCAAGGACGGAATTCGCTGGACGGCGGATCCCGAACCCTGCTTTGACGGAAACGATCCCAAAATCCGCGCACTTTTCAACCTTCCGGACGGCGAGCTCGGAAGGTGCTATGATCCAAGACTTACGGAAATCGACGGTGAAATCTATATGACCTTTGCCGTCGATACCCGGCACGGGCTTCGCGGCGGAATTGCAAAGACGGCGGATTTCAAAAATTGGGAGGTTTTGTGCCTTACCGTTCCGGATAACCGCAATATGGTGCTGTTTCCGGAAAAAATCGGCGGAAAATACGTGCGCCTTGAACGCCCGATGCCCGTATACAGCCGTGACGGCGACCGGTTTGATATGTGGATGAGCGATTCGCCGGACATGGTTTACTGGGGAAATGAGCGCCTGATCGCGGGCGTTGAGGATTTCCCGTATGCAAACAATAAAATAGGCCCCGGTGCGCCGCCGATTAAAACAGATCAGGGCTGGCTTGTGTTTACGCACGGCGTGGATATCGATTCGTCGCGCGGTAAAAACGGCTGGGAAAACGCATGGAAAAAGCGCTATTCGGCCGGCATGCTGCTTTTGGATCTTGATGATCCCGGCAAGGTGCTCGGCGTGTACCGCGAGCCGCTCATCGCGCCCGAGGCGGTTTACGAAACGGAAGAAGGCTTCAGAACAAACGTGATCTTCCCGACCGGCGCGATTCTGGAGGATGACGGCACGGTGAAAATCTATTACGGCGCATCCGATACGGTGATCGCCCTTGTAACGGCAAAAGCCGAGGATTTGATACGCTGCTGTCTGGATGCGGCGAAGGCGCGGTGAAGTTGAAAAATAAAGGATCAAACGCGTAATTAAGCAAAAATCAAACAAGAACGGCTCCTTTTATAAGGATGCAATGAGACGGTTGAATTTTGCTTAGACAGTTCTCAATTAAAAAGCGGTGAGCGCCTTTAAAGTCCGCGGATGCTTCTTTTAAGCATTTTTCGATATCGCGGCACACCCTTTTAACGCGCGGAGACTGCAAGTACTGCGCGGTCACATAACAGATGCTGGCGGAATTTACTTTCGTATTTTATACTGAGAGCGGTTGGCGGCGGCGGTTTTCCGAAGCTTGCCATTCCGCTCTTTTTCTTACACAAAAGCTCTTGACATTGCGGTGGATACCTTGTATAATTCATCGCACTAAAGTGATAAAGCAATTTTGCCCGGGAGGGATTTATTATGCATGAAGAGGCGCTGCTTTCCGATATCAGGAAGCTGTATGAAAATGCGGGTTTCCGCGCGTACAAGATGCGGAAGTTCGAGGAATATTCCTTATACCTTGAAAACCGCGATTTCCTTTTGAACGACTATGTTATTACGTTTTCGGATATGTCGGGAAGGCTTCTTGCGCTGAAGCCGGATGTTACGCTTTCCATTGTCAAGGGTACGCGCGCGACGAAGGATGCGGGCGAAAAGCTGTATTACATGGAAAGTGTGTACCGCCTTGATTCCCGCACGAACGAATACCGCGAAATTCGCCAGATGGGTCTGGAAGCGCTGGGCGATATCGACGATGTTCAGACGCTGGAGATAGTAGCGCTTGCGCTCAGGAGCCTTGTGAAAATCGACGACAGGGCGCTTATGGATATTTCCCATATGGGAATTGTAAAGCCGTTGATCGAAGGCGTATCCATGGAGGAGCGGAGCCGCATTCTTTCGGCGCTCCGCGCAAAAAACGCAGCGGCGCTTACCGATATATGCTCCGGGATCAATATGGATAAGGAAAACGCCGACGCGCTCAAGGCGCTGATCGAGCTTCCCGGAGATGCGGATGTGTCGCTTGAACTGCTTGAAGCGCTTTCAAAGACGGATTTACAGAAGCAGGCGGTGTCGGAATTGAAAACGCTTGTGAAAGGTCTTTCGTCTATCGGGCTTGCATCCCATATCAGGCTTGATTTTTCCATTGTAAATGATGTAAACTATTATACCGGAATTGTATTTCAGGGCTATGTGCGCAATGCATACCGCTCGGTGCTCTCCGGCGGAAGATATGACGGCCTTACGGAGAAATTCAAGCGCGGCGTAGGCGCTTTGGGCTTTGCCATCTATTTAAACGACATTCAGCCCGATGAGAAAGAAGCGAAAGCAGACGCCGACATTCTTCTGACCTATTCCCCGGACGATGATCCCGCGCTCGTATTTCTGGCGGCGGAAAAATACAGAAGCCTCGGAAAGCGCGTGCGCGTGGAAAAGAAAGCGCCGTGCGGACGGGCATATGAAAGCATTTTGGAGGTGAACAAGGAATGCTGAATATCGCACTTCCGAAGGGAAGATTGGGTGAAAGCGTGCTGAAGCGCTTTAAAGAGGCGGGATATGTGTTCCCGGAGCTGGAAGATGGCGACAGAAGGCTTGTTATTCCCTCCGAAAACGGAAACGCCAGCTTTTTTCTGGTAAAGCCGACGGATGTTCCTGTGTATGTGGAATACGGCGTTGCGGATGTAGGCGTAGCGGGCAAGGACGTGCTTATTGAAAGCGGTGCGGACGTATACGAACTGATCGATCTGGGACTTGGCAAGTGCCGTCTTGCCGTCGCCGCGAAAAACGATTTTCGGGACGATCAGGATCGATTGCTGCGCGTGGCGACCAAATATCCCAACGTGTCAAAGGCCTATTTTTCCGGCCTCAACCGCGACATTGAAATCGTCACCTTAAACGGCTCCATCGAGCTTGCGCCGATCCTGGGGCTTACGGATGTTATTGTGGATATTGTGGAAACGGGAAAAACGCTTAAGGAAAACGGACTGAGCGTGATAAACGACGTAGTGAATATCAGCGCAAGGCTGATTGCCAATAAAGCCGCCAGCAAATTCAAACAGGCGGAAGTGAGCGCGCTTGTGAAGGCGCTGGGGGAGGTAATAAAATGATCGGATTATATTATGGAAAACCGGAAGCGCCCAACCGGCGCGATATGGCGGATACCGAAAAATTTGATAAGGTCGTCCGCGAAATTGTGGAGGATGTTCGCAAAAACGGCGACGAAGCGCTTTTGAAATACGGGAGAAGGTTCGACTGTCCGACGCTTTCCTCTCTTCGCGTAACGGATGAAGAGATTGAAAAGGCCGTTTCCGAAATGGATGCGGACTTTCTGGATACGCTCAAAATCGCAAAGGAAAACATTGAAAGATACCATAAAAATCAACTCCGCGCCGGTTTTTCGATGGAAGGCGGAAACGGCGTATCCTTAGGACAGATGATTCTGCCGCTTGAAAGTGTGGGGACCTATGTCCCGGGCGGAACGGCGGCGTATCCGTCGTCGGTTCTGATGAATCTGATTCCCGCAAAGATTGCGGGGGTCAAGCGGATTGTGCTGGTTACGCCTGCGGGGAAAGACGGAAGCGTGCCTTCCGCGCTTTTGGCGGCGGCGAATATGTGCGGCGTAAACGAAATCTATAAGTGCGGCGGCGCGCAGGCGGTGGCTGCGCTGGCGTTTGGAACGGAATCCGTGCCTGCGGTGGACAAGGTTACGGGCCCCGGAAACATCTATGTAACGATGGCCAAAAAACTGCTGTACGGCGTTGTCGGCGTTGATATGACCGCCGGACCCAGCGAAATTCTGATTCTGGCGGATGAAACGGCGAGACCGGAATATGTTGCGGCGGATCTTCTCTCTCAAGCGGAGCACGACGCGCTTGCAAGCGCGATTTTAGTAACCGACAGCGAAAAGCTGGCCTTTGCCGTGCAGGCGGAGGTTGAAAAGCAGCTTGAAAGCCTTCCCAGGCGCGATATCGCACGCGCGTCCATCGATAACAATGGCAAAATCTACATCGTAAAGGACATGGAAGAGGCTGTTGAGGCGGCGAACGCCTATGCGCCGGAGCATCTGGAAATCGCGGTTGACAATCCGTTTGATTATCTGAATAAAATCCGCGCAGCCGGAAGCGTGTTCCTTGGACACTTCACGCCGGAACCTCTGGCGGACTATATGGCCGGTCCCAACCATATACTGCCCACCGGCGGCAGCGCCCGCTTTTTCTCGCCCCTGTCCGTGGACGATTTTATGAAAAAGACCAGCTATCTGTATTATACGAAGGAAGCGCTTGACAAGCTCTCCTCCCGCGTTGCGGACTTTGCCCGCCGGGAAGGCCTTGAAGCGCATGCGAGGAGCGCCCTAAAGCGCGCGGAGGGCGAAAAAGCATGAGCCGTTTTTTGTCGCCCGCGCTTGAGAAGATTACGCCCTATACGCCCGGCGAGCAGCCCAAGGGCGGAAATTTGATCAAATTAAACACCAATGAATCGCCCTTTCCGCCGTCTCCCGGCGTGATAAAGGCGCTTAGCGAAAACGAAAGCAGCCGCCTCAACCTGTATTCGGATCCTACGCTTTCCTCCTTTACGGACGCGCTTTCCGAAAGGTTTCAGGTGAACAAGGATCAGGTGTACGCAGGAAACGGCAGCGACGAGGTGCTCGCCGTCGCCATGTATGCCTTCGGCGCGGACGGCTTTTACGCGCCCGATATCACCTACGGCTTTTACCCGGTGATCGCGAACTTCTTCGGTATCTCTTATCATACGCGCCCCTTAAAAGGCGATTTTACCATTTGCACGGAGGATTTTTTCCGCGCGCCCGGCGCCGTTGTGATTGCAAACCCCAACGCGCCCACCGGAATCAGCCTTCCGCTTTCCGAGATTGAGAGAATTCTTCGGGAAAATCCCGATCATGTGGTGATTGTGGACGAGGCGTATGTGGAATTCGGCGGAGAAAGCGCCGCAAAGCTCATTTCAAAATATGAGCAGCTGCTGGTAATCGGCACGTTTTCAAAGGCATGGAACCTTGCGGGCGCAAGGCTCGGCTACGCAGTCGGCAATGCGGAGCTGATCAGGGATATGAACCGCCTGCGCTTCAGCTTTCATCCCTATAATATCAACAGGCTTTCTCTGATTGCAGGAACCAAAGCGGTCGAAGAAGAGGAATATTACATAGAATGCCGGAAAAAGATCATCGATACGCGCGTTAGAACGATACAAACGCTTGTCGGCATGGGCTTTATCGCCACGGATTCCAAAGCGAATTTCATATTCGTAAAGCCGCCGATCATCAGCGCGAAGGAATTGTTTGATTCTCTTCGCGCGCGCGGGATCATCACCCGCTATTTTTCCGGAGCGCGTGTTAAGGAATATCTGAGGATTACCATCGGAAGCGACGAACAGATGGACGCGCTTCTTTACGCGGTTTCTGACATCCTTAAGGAGGCAAAGAAATGAGAAGCGCGGAAATTTCAAGAACGACTACGGAAACGGATATCTGTATAGCGATTGAGATCGACGGAAAAGGCAAAAGCGAAATCGATACGGGCGTCGGTTTTTTAGATCATATGCTTACGCTCTTTGCGGCGCATGCCAGGTTTGATCTCACCGTTCGCTGCAAGGGCGATATTCAGGTAGATGCGCACCATACGGCGGAGGACATCGCAATTGCGCTTGGAAAGGCGCTGAGGACAGCGGCCGGCGACGGGCGCGGAATTGTGCGCTACGGCCACATCATCCTTCCTATGGATGAAGCGCTTATGCTTGCGGCAGTGGACTTCGGCGCAAGAGCGTATCTTTCCTATGAAGTGGACGGTCTTGCGGAAAAGGTAGGCGATTTCGATACGGAGCTTGGCGAGGAGTTTTTCAGAGCCCTTGCCATGAACGCAAATATGACGCTGCACCTTAAAAAGCTTTCCGGGCGCAATACGCATCACATACTGGAGGCGGCGTTCAAAGCCTCGGCGCGCGCGCTCAGAATGGCGCTTTCAATCGACAAGGCTTTTGAAAACGATATTGCCAGCACAAAGGGGATGCTGTCATGATTTCGGTCATTGATTACGGCGTAGGAAACCTTCATTCGATCGTCGGCGCGTTAAGCGCGATCGGGGAAGATGTGAAGGTGACGGGAGACATAAACGATATACTGTCGGCTGAAAAAATCGTGCTTCCGGGCGTCGGCGCATTCGGAGATGCGGCGGATAAGCTTAAGGAAACCGGCCTTATGGACGCGGTGATTTCCCGCGCGAAAAGAGGCGTTCCGATGCTCGGCGTATGCTTAGGCATGCAGCTGCTTTTTGAAAAAAGCTATGAGTACGGCAAGCACGCGGGACTTGGGCTTCTTGCGGGCGATATTTGCCCCATGAAGGACGATCTTACGGAGAAAGTCAAGGTTCCGCATATGGGTTGGAACAGCCTTGTGTTTGAAAAACCTTCGCCCCTTACGAAATACATATCCGAGGGCGATTATGTGTATTACGTCCATTCGTATTACGCAAAGAACGCAGGAAGCAGCCTTTCGGCATATTCCGAATACGGGGGACTCATCATTCCCGGCATCGTTTCCAAGGCCAACGTATTCGGCTGTCAGTTTCATCCGGAGAAGAGCGGGGAAGTGGGGCTTAAAATCCTCAAAGCGTTTTCGGAGGTGAAGGGTGCATGATTCGCATTTTTCCGGCGGTGGATGTTCGCGCAGGGCATGCGGTTCGGCTGTATCAGGGAGATTACAATCAGGAAACGGTGTACGATAACCGTCCGCTCGACGCGGCGATTCGCTTTGAAAAAGAGGGAGCGGAATATCTGCACGCGGTGGATCTTGACGGCGCGCGCTCAGGCGAAACGGACAATTTTGAATACATCAGGGAAATCATTGATCAAACCCGGCTTCAGGTGGAAATCGGTGGCGGAATCCGTACGGAGGAGGCTATCAACAAATACCTCGAAGCGGGTGCGATGCGCGTAATTTTAGGAACAAAGGCGCTTGAGGATCCCGGGTTTGTGCGCGAGATGGCGAAAAAATACGGAGAAAGAATCGTAGTCGGCGTCGACGCAAAGGACGGCATGGTGGCAACCCGAGGCTGGCTTGATGTGTCAACGGTAGACGCCTTCGAATTCTTAACCATCATGCGCGACGCGGGCGTTAAAAGCGCCGTGTTTACCGATATTTCCAGGGACGGTGCGATGCAGGGAACGAACATCGAGGCATACCGCCGCCTATCGAAGATTGAAAATCTCTCGATTACGGCTTCGGGCGGCATATGCACGCTTGACGAGATTCTGACGCTTGATAAAATCGGAACCGGCGCAGCCATACTCGGCCGTGCGCTGTATACGGGAGATATAAAGCTTCGGGACGTATTTTCTATGCTTAAGGAGAACTGAACATGCTGGCAAGAAGAATCATACCGTGCCTGGACGTTAGAAACGGACGTGTGGTGAAGGGCGTTCAGTTTGAAGGGCTTCGGGATGTGGACGATCCGGTCACGCTTGCGGCGTTTTATAACGTCTCCGGCGCGGACGAATTGGTATTTTATGATATCACCGCCTCGTACGAGGATCGCGGATTGTTTCAGGACGTTTTAAGGCGCGTTGCGCGCGAGGTATTTATCCCTCTGACCGTCGGCGGCGGAATCAGGGAAGTGAAGGATTTTGAAATGGCGCTCAAAAATGGGGCGGACAAGGTGAGCGTAAACAGCGCCGCGATCAAAAATCCCATGCTGATTAAAGATGCCGCCCGGCATTTCGGCGATCAGTGCGTGGTTTTGTCGATGGATGTTAAACGCGTGAACGGGCGCTTCCGCGTGTTCGGGCGCGGCGGACGCGATGAAACGGATATCGACGCGATCGAATGGGCAAAGCGCGGACAGGATTTGGGCGCGGGCGAAATAGTTTTAAACAGCATTGATACCGACGGCGTTCGCGGCGGATTTGATATTGAAATGCTGAATGCCGTATCGTCCGCCGTGTCCATCCCCATCGTAGCCAGCGGCGGCGCGGGCTGCAAGGAGGACTTTGTAACCCTTTTCAAAAACGCCCCCGGCGCGGACGCAGGCCTTGCCGCCAGCATTTTCCATTCGCGCGAGGTGGACATACATGATCTTAAAGAGCTTCTTTTCGAAAGCGGCATACCGGTAAGGAGGACGAACCATGTTTCCGATTGACGAACTCAAATTTGATAAAAACGGCCTGATCCCAGCGATCATTCAGGACAGAAAAACCGGTCAGGTGCTCACTCTCGCCTATATGAACCGCGAGAGCCTTGAAATCACCCTGGAAAAGAAGCTCGCCTGCTTCTACTCCCGCTCGAGACAGTGCCTGTGGCTGAAGGGCGAAACCAGCGGAAACTATCTTCACGTAGATTCCATCACCGCCGACTGCGATAAGGACGCGCTGCTTGTTAAGGTAAATCCCGACGGCCCCGCCTGCCATACCGGAGAAACCACCTGCTTCCATAATGAATTCACGGAGCCCGAGGAAGGCGAAGAATTTTCCTTGAATACCCTCTACGCACTCCTGAAATCCCGAAAGGAAACCATGCCCGAGGGCAGCTACACCACCTACCTTTTTCAAAAAGGCCTTGACAAAATCCTCAAAAAGATCGGCGAAGAAACCACCGAGGTCATCGTAGGCGCTAAAAACAGCAAAGAAGAAACCGTCTACGAAATCGCAGACCTCGCCTATCACGTAATGGTGCTCATGACCGAAATGGGCATCACCACAGAGGATATCCGCCGGGAGCTTAAGGGAAGACACGTAATCGATAAAAAAGTCAAGCAGGAAAAAATGAAATAAGCGGGTTTGATTATTGGGGCCGCGGTCAAATACAATTTTCGCTTAAGGCTTTTTCAAAAGAATCATTATCTGCTTTGCGAAAGCGCATATGTTGCGGACGGCGATCGGCGCATCGGCTTTTATAAGCAGTATCGTCCTGCTCCTGATCCGCTTGCGCATGTTTTACCCCTTATGGCTCCGGTTGCACAGGAAAAATAGAAAACAGAAAACCGGCCGGATGAAGATGCGAATGTCTTCATTCGGCCGGTTTTTATTCGCCCAGCCCCGGCTCAACCAAATCGGGAAATGATTGGTCGTAGGCGGAGTCGTCGATGGGCGGGATGGTTTCAAAGGGGATGGACTGCGGGGTGCGCTGGGATTCGTCCTCGTCCGTGTAGGTGGAGGATTGGAAGGCGTTTGCGCAGCCGAGCACGCCGGTCAGCCATATGCGGAAGAAAAGAAGGCATATGATGAGCGCGAAAACAAATGCGATCAGGCGGACAAGCCAGATCTTGCCTGTTGGATTCATAACAGTGTTTTTATGCCTTTAGGGGATATCAGATTACGTAGGGCTTCACGAATTCGGGAAGCTCTTCCGTATCGCAGCTGATATTGATGATAAAAGAGCACTTGCTGCTTTCGGAAAGCGCGCTCAAGCGGGTGAAGAAGCCTTCCATTTCGGCAAGAGGCGTTTTTTTGCACAGCTTCAAAAATGCGTCTACGCAGATGAGGGTAAGGTCAAAATTTACCGCCAACATGCCGCTGATAAAGCCGAAGAATACGTCCGCCTCACAGCCCTTTACAGCCGTGTATTCGCTGGCGTCCACAAATCGGATTTCGTGACGGAGGTCGTAGATATAGCGCTTGTCGTCGTCGATAAAGGCGATCACGCCATGCTCGCTTTTAAGGGCCTCGTTCGCCATGTCAATCAGTCTCTTGGTTTTTCCGCTGCCTTTGTTGCCGGCAATTACCTGAATCATATGAAATCACTCCTGTTTGAAAGTTGGGAAGTATCTAAGTATATTATACATTTTGGCGGGGAAAAAGCAAGCCTGTTTTATTTGAATAAAAAAGTACAAAGACGGGACTTAAAAATGCTTCCGGGTGTGTTATAATGATGCGGAAGAAAACGGGAATTCCGGAAGGGGCGGTTTATGGGCATGCTTACGCTGAAAAAGATGAATTACGAGGACGCACGGGCGCAGTGGGCGTATGTGACGAAGCTTCCGACGGATGAAAACGGCCTTACAAATCCGTATGAGGGCGTGTCGTATGAGGAATACATGGACAGGGTGCTGCCTGCACTCATGATGCATGAAAATCCCGTCGGCATGCCGGATTGGTTCGTTCCGGAGACGTATTATTATCTGTGGGACGGGGATGTGCTTGTCGGGGAATTCAGGATCCGGCATTTCTTAACCGAGGCGCTCAAAAACGGCGGCGGGCATATCGGATACAGCGTCAAGAAGGAATTCAGAGGAAGAGGCTACGGCGCGGAGGGACTGAAGCTTACGCTGAATTTGGCAGGCGGGATTGTACCGGAGGATGAAATCTACCTTCGGGTGCTGAAAAGCAACGTTCCGTCCTTTAAGGCAATCCTCAAAAACGGCGGCTATATCGCGCAGGAGGACGAGACGCATTACTTTATGCGGGTGAAGAAACATAATGAGCTTCATACAAAATGAGCGCGCTTTGCCTGCGCGCATAAAAAACGGGGATGCGATTGCTTGCGCATAAAAACGGGGATTACTGCACTTTCGTTATCGCAGTAATCCCCCGCTTCTTTTTCAGAGCACCTTTTCCGATATCATTCTGCAGATGCCGGATACGTTTGCCCTGGCGACAAATTCGAACTTTACCTTGCCAAGACCCGAGAACCACAATTCAAGCTCGCTGTCCAGATCGAGAACGCCGGCGGTTTCTACGGAAAACGCCTGTATTTTGCTGTAGGGCAGGGAGGTGAAATCTTTTTTCTTTCCGGTGATGCCCTGAATGTTGATGGCGAAAATCCGTTTATCGGTAAAAACGATTCCGTCGCGGATGCTGCGGAAGGTTTCAATGATTTTTTCTCCGGGCACGAACATTGGCGTAATGAGATCCGAGAAATCGCTCTGCGATGTCGGACGGAGCTTTATGAAGGAAGCATTCTGAAAATCAATCATTGCTATTCTCCTTTTTATGATATGCTTGCGCTTGCCGATGGCTGTTTCAGTCCGCGGCGGCTTCCGCCATGGCTTTTACGTTTTCTGCGGGTACGTCCGGGAGGATGGATTCATGGCTCGGCGATACCACGTAATTCGGGCCGAACAGATCGCGGAGGCGGTGCACTTCGTCTTTGATCTGCCGGGGCGAGGCGGTGGGGAGAAGCTTCTGGGTATCCACGCCGCCGACGAATACAATTTTGCCGCCGAATTCGCGCGAGAGCGTGACTGCGTCCATGTTGGCGGCCTGCGCCTGAATGGGATGCAGCGCGTCCACGCCTGCGTCGATCAGCTTTGGAATCACGCGGTAAATCGAGCCGCAGGAGTGCAGAAGCACCTTCATGCCGTATTTGTGCGCCATATCGGTGAATTTTATGAAGCTCGGCATTACGAATCTGTCAAACATCTCGGGCGAGATGAGCGTGTCCAGCTGGCTTCCGAAGTCATTTCCGAAGAAGAACATGTCGATTTTGTCGGCCGCCTGCTTAAACAGCCTTTCGTTTATGCGAAGATAGAAATCCACCACGTGCTCCGTTACCGCCTGAACCACGTCCGGGTCGGTGTACATTTTCACAAAGTAATTCTCCATGCCGAAAAAATCCGCGACATTGTGAAAGAAGCATGACCACGAACCGGAAAGAACCGACTGACCGGCTTTCAGAGTGCGGTCGATTTCCGTGAGCGTATCGCTGAAATCGATGTATTTCTCCTCCGGCCAAGGAAATGCTTCAACCTCGGAAACATCCTCGCATTCGGCGAATACGCCGTCCTGCCCCAATGTATACCGCTCTTTTCCGCCCAGCACGTCAAACATCGGCTTGCCCTCGGGATGCTTGTAATCGCCCGCCGGAATCCAGCGGCAGCTGCTGCCGAGCGTTAAGCCGAATTCAAAATCATCCTTAACGCCGAACGCGCCGAACAGCTTTTCCCGGCTGGCGGGATTGGGGCAGCCGTGCCAGAAACCGCTTTTTACGCTGCGCCTGTTTATGATCTCCAGAAATTGATCTCTTCTGTTCATGGTGAATAAACCTCTGCTTTTGCTGTTTTTTAACATTGTACTATGATTTTTACGCTGTGTCAATGCGGATCGGTATCCGGCGGGTATTGCTTGACACCCTGCGCATAGCGGCATATAATGGAAGGAGACTTTGTGAAACCGAAAGGGCAAATATGACGGATAAACAGAAAAAAGCGCTTACGCTTGCGGGTTTTATCGTTTTTATCGCGTTTATGGCGCTGGTTACATGGTTTGTCGGACGGCCGATTGTTACCTTTGCCAAGGAACCGGAAAAATTCCGCGATTGGGTAGAGGGCTACGGGGCATGGGGACAGCTGATGTTCCTCGGCATGATGATTCTGCAGACGGTTGTTGCGTTTATTCCCGGGGAACCGATGGAAATCGTAGCGGGCTATGCCTTCGGCGCGTTTTCGGGAACGGTGCTGTGCATTCTGGGCGAAGCCGTCGGAAGCGTGATGGTGTTCCTGTTTGTGAGGCGCTTTGGAATCAGGATGGTCGAGGTGTTCTACCCGAGGGAAAAGATCGATCAGCTGAAATTCCTTCAAAACGAAAAAAAACTCAAAACCTTTGTGTTTTTTGTATTCCTGATGCCTGGAACGCCGAAGGATATCCTGGGCTACTGCGTGGGGCTTACGCGGATGAAGCTAAGCGAATGGGTGTTTATATCGCTTGTCGCCCGATTTCCGTCCGTTGTAACGTCCACCGTCGGCGGAGACGCGCTCGGCGTGGGCAAGCATTGGTTTGCCGTTATCGTCTTTGCACTTACGATCCTGATAAGCCTTTCGGGTTATGTGATTTACAATAAAACCGTTGCCGTCCGCGCCAAAAGGCAGGCGCTCAGGGAAGAAAGAAGACAAAACAGAAAAAGCCTTAAAAGAGATAGGCGCGGGCGCAAAAGAGAAAGCTTGAAAAAGCGTATTGGCGGCTATAAAAGGAAGGCGGCAAAGATTCGAGAGCGAAAAAACAGTGCGTGAGGGCTGAAGAGCCTGCTTGTGCTCCTCGGATCGATTGTAAAAACGAATCATTTGCAAAAAAGGAATCGCCCCTTCCGTCTCGCCGTGCTCGATCCTCCGTCCCCGCAAGCGGGGACGGCAAGGAGGAGACGGGGACTGCGCTTGGCAAATTTACTCAGTGAAGGGACGCAATAGGCGAAGCGGAGCTGGGTTTGGCAGACGTTTCAATGAAAAGGCGTAAAGCGTAAAGCAAAAAACAGCTGAATGGCGCGCGCTTTGCTAAGTTTACAAGCCCCTTGGCGCAGCTTCGCAGAAGGAGAGCCGGCGCGTGAGCGCCCGGTTTTTTATTTGGCTTTTACGGATTCTTGCTTTTGCTGCCTGCACTTTTCATTTTTCTTTCAAATCTCTTTTTCCTGTATACGAAATTCACAATTCTGTGGTATAATCGAAAAAAACACGCGTAAGGAGCGATTTTTTATGACGGTTCGTACCCGATTTGCGCCCAGCCCCACGGGATATCTGCATCTCGGCGGATTGCGCACGGCGCTGTATACCTATCTCTATGCCCGCAAAAGCGGCGGAAACTTTATTCTGCGCATTGAAGACACCGACCAGGAGCGCGAGATTCCCGGTGCGGTGGATAAGATATACGAATCCATGAAGCAGGCCGGCCTTTCCTACGACGAAGGTCCGGACGTCGGCGGCGATTACGGCCCCTATATTCAGAGCCAGAGAAAGAGCATGTATCTGCCCTACGCCAAGCAGCTGGTAGAAACGGGACATGCGTATTACTGCTTCTGCACCAAAGAGAAGCTGGATGCGGACCGCGAGAAGGCCGAAAAGGAAGGCAGAGCCTACAAATATGAAAAAGACTGCATGCACCTTTCCAAGGAAGAGATTGAAGAGAAGCTTGCAGCCGGCATTCCCTATGTCATCCGCCAGAACATCCCGACCGAGGGCAAAGCGGGCTTTGACGACGTGCTCTACGGAAGGGTAGAGGTAGACTGCTCGACGCTTGACGACAACGTGCTCATCAAGGCGGACGGCCTTCCCACGTATAACTTTGCAAATGTTATCGACGATCACACCATGGGCATTACCCATGTAATGCGCGGCACCGAGTATCTGTCCTCCGCGCCCAAATACAACCTGCTCTATGAGGCGTTCGGTTGGCAGCCGCCGATGTATGTGCATCTGCCGCCCGTTATGCGCGAGGATTACCGCCGCGATAAGATGACCAAGGAGATCATTCCGGATGAAAACGGAAACCCTGAGCTGATTGTAAGAAAGCTTTCCAAGCGCTATGGCGATCCGTCGTTTGAGGATCTTCTGGACGCCGGTTATCTGAAGGACGCTGTTATCAACTTCATCGCCCTGCTCGGCTGGAGCCCGCGCGGCGAAAGAGAGTTCTTCTCGCTCAAAGAGCTGGAAGAGATATTCGATCTTGAGGGCATCAGCAAAGCGCCCAGCCTTTTCGATATGAAAAAGCTTGCGTGGTTCAACGCCGAATATGTGAAAAAGCTGTCCCCGGAAGAGTATATGCCCATCGCCGAGAAGTGGCTCAGGAAGGCAATCGACACCGAGAAGTTTGATGTAAAGCGCATCTGCGAGCTGCTCCAGCCGCGTACCGAGGTTTTCTCTCAGCTTCCCGAAATGGTGGATTTCCTGGCCGAGATGCCGGAATTTGAGAGCGATCTCTATACCCATAAGAAGATGAAGACCAATCCCGAGGTCGCGCTCGACGCGCTTGTTAAGATCAAGCCCGTGCTTGAGGCGATTGAGGACTGGAGCGAAGCTGCGCTTCACGATGCGGTGATGAACGCCGTAGCCGAGTTCGGCATGAAGAACGGGCAGATGCTCTGGCCGCTTCGAATCGCCATTTCCGGAAAGGCCAATACTCCCGGCGGCGCGTTCGAAATCGCATACCTGCTCGGCAAGGACGAAACGCTTAAAAGGCTGAATTCCTCCATTGAAAGGCTGAAGGCATGAGATATCCCGATTACGAGAGAAGCATACTGTCCATTACTTCCGCCATTATGAACCACTACGGCGAGGAGACGGGCTACCCGCCGCTTGCCGAGGCGGTAAAGGCGCTGAAGGAAAAAAAGACCAAAAACATCGTATTGATGCTTTTGGACGGAATGGGCGAATATCTATTAAAGCGCAAGCTTCCCAAGGATGCGTTTTTGAATCGGTTTGATTCATGTGCGATATCAACCGTTTATCCTTCCACCACCACTGCCGCCACCACCAGCCTTTGGACGGGCGTTTCCCCGCAGGAGCACGGCTGGCTGGGCTGGAGCTTGTATTTCAAGGAGTGCGGAAGGCAGATCGACGCGTTTTTGGATCGCGACGGGCTGTCGCATGAGAGATACGGCTTTATTTCGCCTGCGAACGCCTATATGCCGCTTTCGCCCATATATGCGCGCCTTCGCGGAAAAACCGAAACGCACACGCTGTTTCCGTTCAAAACCGGCGCGTCTGCGGGTGCGGATTTTCCGCACACCTATTCCGGAACGGGCGACTGCATGCGCCTGATTGAGAGCATCTGCCGCGAAAAGGGCGATAAGCTGATCGCGGTATACATAAATGAGCCTGATCACAGCATGCATATGACCGGCGTTGACAGTGAAAAGACGCAGGGTATGTTTGAATCGCTCAATCAGCAGGTGGAAGCGCTGGCAAATAAGCTGAAGGATGATACGCTTCTTATCGTTACGGCGGATCACGGACTTGTCGACATGCACGAATGCATTAAAATCAACGAATATCCCGAAATTGACGAATGCCTCATCATGCCGCCGTCCATCGAAAGCCGCGCTGCAAGCTTTTTTGTAAAGCCGCACAGAAAAGCGGATTTCGAAAAGGCGTTTGAAAAAGTCTGCGGAAGGGATTTTAAGCTCTTTACGCATGCGGACGTGTTTGAAAATCATCTGCTCGGCTTTGGAACGCCCCATAAAAAGGCGGATGATTTTGTGGGCGACTATCTCGCCTGCGCTACGGGCGACCGCTTTATCTGCTATATGACGCCCGCGGGAAAAGAGCCCGATCTCATCGGTCAGCACGCGGGTCTCACCGATGATGAAATGATGGTGCCTGTGATTCTGTACAGAAACAATTAGAAAAATTGTATTTACCGACGCCTCCTCCCTGTTCATATTGGGTTCACCATCGAAAACTATACTGAATTTCGAAGGTGAAAAACAATGTCCATGAGCGGGAGGAGGATTTTTATGCTCGGTCAGAATGTATGTCAGAGGAGAAGCGCAGCGCTATCGGTAAGCGAAAGAGCCGTGATTTTTGTTTTGACGGCGTTTAATCTTTTCTCCATCGCCTATTCGGCAAAGCTCAGGAATGTGCTTTATGTGCTTTCAAGCATCGCGAGCCTTCTGCTCGTGTTTGTACCGTATCTTCTGGAATGGGTGTTTAAAATCAGAATTTCGCTGGGTTTAAAGATCACGTATTCGCTTTTCCCTTTGTTGGGGCCTGTGCTTGGAAATGTGTATAAGTTTTATCACATCGTTCCCTACTGGGATAAATTTTTGCACAGCCTGAGCGGCTTTGCTTTTGCCGCGCTTGGTTATTGCCTGATCGATCTAATGGAACGCGGGCGTACGCATTCGAAAACGGTGAAAGCAATGTTTGCCTTCTGTTTTTCCATGATGATCGCAGGTGTATGGGAGCTTTATGAATACATTGGGGATCGGCTGTTTGCGCTTGATCTGCAAAACGACACCGTGATAAACGGCATATCCTCCTACCTTTTGGGCGCGGAGACGGGCGCAATCGGCAAGATTTCGGAGATTACATCCGTCACCGTAAACGGGCGCGCACTGCCGTATAACGGATATATCGATATAGGGCTTATTGACACCATGAACGATATGCTCACCTGCATGCTGGGTACGCTTGTTTTTATTGTGATCGCCGTAAAAGATAAAAGGGGCCGTTTTGCATCAATTACGCCCGCGCTGCCAGGTTGGAAAGAAAAACTGCGGTTTTGAAAAGCCGTGAAAGCGGCAGGCATACAGCCTTCACGCGTTCATATGGTCCAGCGTCTTAAGAACGCGCGCTTCCGTTTCTACAAGGCGTGAAAAATCCATTCTTGGGGTGTAGTACCTTTCCAGATCGTCGTGAAGCTTTTTGGCTTTTTCAAGCGATGCATGCGTTTTTTGAACGAGGAGATCGAACAATTCCCGATCCTCCGCCGTATCTTTGCCGTTTTCAAATATGCCTGTGATTCTGTGCTTTGCATGTAATTGCGAACTGCCCGTTAAGAACATGCTCGCTTCGGGGATGTATAAGGCGCTTAGAATTTCGGGGTCGATGGGATCTAAAAAGACTGTGCATTCGACGCCGTTCATACAGGCTTTTTCCAGCACGATTCTTAAAAGCAAATCCGCGCTTTCCCCGAACGGCGTTTCAATTTCGATCGCAGTAACGTTTGAAAACTGATCCGAAAAATCGATCAGCCCCTTGGCTGTGTGCGCAGAGAGAAAAAAACGGCGGGGGCGGGACAGAAAAAAATGGTTTTCAAACGCAGAAGCGATTTCCTCTGCATACTTCCGGGCGCGAAGCACGTCTGTTTCGCCGCCCGCGTTTTTTCGAATAAAGAGAGACGCCGATAAATATTTCGCAGCCGACTGAAACGCATCCGAGATTTCTTTGGAGACGGATGCGATTTCTTTTATGTCCCCTTCCAGCGCCGTTTCATTAAGGGAATCGCCGAGGCTCAAAATCGTTCCCGATGCGCCCGGATATAAGGGATCATATGAGTGCGGGGCCGTTGCGTCCAGCATGGCAGCGTTCAGGGTTTCATCGATGATTCCGTCCAGGCTGTCGGGGTCGGAGGAGCAGTGGAAATAGCTGATTTCATGTCCGAAGGAGGCTTGTCTTTGTGCGATGCGCTTCATGAGTCCGCTTTTGCCCACGCCCGGCGCGCCTTTTATGTAGAAGGTTCTTTTTCTTGATGTGAATATACTGTCAAAGCAGGAATAAAAGCCCTGCGCGGTGTTTGCGCCAGCAAAGCAGCGAATGCCATAATGCATATCGGATATCACTCCCAACGGTTGTTTGCTTCCGTTTATCATATGCGCGGCATGGCTGTTCATGCCGCTTGAACGCGAATTTTTGCTTTAAGCAGGAATTCGGGCGTTGTTTCAAGAATACTATCAGAATGAATCTATGTACAGGAAGTGTTAGGATATGCCGGTTGGCATTCGCCCCGCCTGTCAAGCGGATGAGACGCTGATTAAAAACATATTCAATATGTATCAAAACGAGCTGGGCGTGTATTCAAACGATTTTATGTCGCTTGATGCGAACGGTTATTTTGACGAAAGCACCGTTTGTGATATACTGCCCTTCGGAGACGGCGTGTATCCCTATATCGTTACCATGGACGGCGCAGTAATCGGCTTTATCATGGTGACGGAGGGCGCATATGCGCCCGAGGGCTGCCGGTACTGCTTTCAGGAGCTGTTTATCATTGCATCCCGACGCGGGAGCGGCGCGGCATATGATGCGGCGAGGCTTGCCATGAAGGGGCGAATCGGGCGCTGGGGCCTGAACGTTTATGAAAAAAATCTCCGTGCGCGGGCGTTTTGGACAAAGCTGACAGGACTCTGCGGTGAAAACCTGAAAAGCCGCCCGGGCGAAGAAAACATGATCGAAATGTCGTTTGACTATGCCGGGGAGGGAAAAACTTGATTGACAGAACAATTCCGTATATGCCCGTGATGATGGTAAGAAATGATAATGCCGACTGCGAGGCGTACAGCCTTCCGCAGGGATATACATTTGATTTCTATAACGAGACGACCGGAAGGGACGATTGGATTCAGGTGCAGCTGAAGTCCCATCAGCTGGAAGACGATGCGTTTAAGGCCGGACAGCTGTTTGACAGCGAGTTTATGGACAGGCCGGAAGAACTGAAAACGCGCATGCTTTTTGTAAGGGACGAGCAGGGGAATCCCGTGGCGAACGCGTCTTTATGGTTTGGAAGTCCGTTCGGCGAGGAGCTTGACCGCATTCACTGGGTTGCGACGGATGAAGCGCATCAGGGAAAGGGCATCTGCCGGGCAATGATCAAAAAGCTTCTGGATATTCATGTCGAAATCGGAAAGCCCGGGAAAGTATATCTGATATCCCAAACCTTCAGTTATCCGGCGATTCATGTATACACATCGTGCGGCTTTGAAAGGTATATGGGTCCGGAGCCGATGAACTGGCGCGTGGACGCATTTGAGGAAACGGCGAAAAACGCATGGAAGCTGATCGATGAAAAAATCGATGAATATAGAAAAAACAGGAGAAAATGATATGAAACGCGATATGAAGAAATGGATGCTCATGCTGATTGCGGTTTTGTGCGCATTTATGCTGGCTGGCTGCTCGTGCAGTCACGAAAATACAAAGACGCAGAATCAGATGGATGCTTCCTGTACAAAGGACGGATATACGGGCGATACGGTCTGCGCGGACTGCGGCGAGGTCGTAAAGGTGGGAGAGAAAATCCCCGCCGCGGGTCATAATGCGGGCGAAAAAGAGAATCAGAAGGAAGCAACGTGTAAAGAAGAAGGCTATACGGGCGATATATACTGCACCGTTTGCCGTGAACTTATCACAAAGGGCGAAGCGGTTCCGAAATCGGAGCATGTTCCCGGAAGCAGAAAGGATGCGCTTGACAGCACCTGTACAGAAGGCGGATATACGGGCGATGTATACTGCGAAGTTTGCGGCGAAATGATCGAAAAAGGGGAAGAAATTTCGCCTTTGGGGCATGCTGCCGGAGAAACGCAGGGCGTTTTAGCGGCGACGTGCGTAAGCGAAGGCTATACGGGCGACGTATACTGTGAAATCTGCAATGAGCTTCTGGAAACGGGCGTCCAAACGCCGGCGCTTGGCCATACAGCGGGCGCAAGGGTGAATGAGAAAGCGGCGGACTGCCTGGAAAGCGGATATACGGGCGATGTATACTGCGAAATCTGCGGTCAGATCATGGAAACGGGCGAAGAGATTCCCGCGTTCGGTCATGTGCTTGAAGAATCGGGAAATTCCCTCGCCGCCACCTGCGTTTCGGAAGGCTATACGGGCGACTTTACCTGCGCGGTATGCGGATTTATGATTCCCGGTGAAGCAATTCCCGCTGCCGAGCACTTGTATAACGAAAAAGGAATATGCGACGTATGCTCAAAACAGGCCGCCGGCTTATATGATGGCGATTTGCTTGTAAAAAGCTGGAATGCGCTGATTGACGAGGGCGGCATATCCTTATCCGAAGACGGGCGCGCGCTTACGCATGCAAATCCTGCGCTCCACGGAAAACTGATGCTTGATGAAACGTTGCTTGAAATCGGCGAAAGCGCGTTTATCGGCGCTTCGGACTTAACGGAGATCGTACTGAATGAAGGTCTTACGACAATCGGCGCGGCTGCGTTTTCCAATTGCCTGAGCCTGAAGACGCTGGATATTCCCGACAGCGTTGCGTTTATCGGAAACGATGCATTTTGGAGAACGGGAATTAAAACGCTTGTGCTTCCCGAAAGCCTCGTTCATTTCGGAAAGCAGGATTATAATACAAATCTTACGCAAGTCGATATGTCGAAAACGCAGATCACGGCGCTTTCGGAAGGCTTTTTCAGAGGCTGCACGGGGCTTGAGCATATCGTGCTTCCCGGCGCCCTTGAAACAGTGGCGGAGGATGCATTCTCCGGCTGCAGTCGGCTGAAAACCGTATTTTGGCCGATAACCCTCACAAGCGCAAGCGCGTTTAATAATCTCACATCCCTGGAATGCATATATTATGCGGGCTCTCAGGAGGAGTGGCAAACGCTCGTCGACGATTCGCTGCTTCCTCAGATTCCGATAGCGATGGATTGTCAGTATGAATAAAAATATGGGGCTGTTGCAGAAGCAAAAAATCTGCAGCAGCCCCTTTTCGCGTGCCATAAACAGGCAGAAAACTTGCCAATCATCATTTAAGCAGGGGAGAAATCTCCCTACAGGCAGAAAAAAGCAGACATGAAACAAAGCCAAGCT